>JAIRRO010000086.1 GCA_031255955.1 Oscillospiraceae bacterium | reverse complement strand
CGGTTTCCCACGTGGCCCCGCCGTCATAGGATATCTGCGCCTCGTAGCCCGTCACGGGGGTTCCGCCGTCCGACGAAGGCGCGCTCCAGGTGAGGTCGGCCGCGCCGGCCCCGACGTCTATGGCGGCCGTGAGGTCTCGCGGCGCGTCCGGCTTGTTGAGCCATTTAAACAGATTGCTCGTCATATTGACGGCATAGAGGTCTGATACGTTTTTCGAGGCGGATAGGACCGCCACGTCCGGAGAAGCGCTCTTTTCCAAAACGGCGTGTTGGGTCATGCCTGACAAATTGCCCGGCAGCCACACCACGCCGGAGATATCGTCGCGGATACTGCTCGGCAGCGACGCGATGGCGGAGAAGCCGGCACGAACATCCGCGTCGATAGCATCGAAGTCAACCAGCGAGGCGACGCAGCCGTTATCGAGCGAGCGGAAGTCGTAGCCTACGGTGGACAGCCCGCCGTATGATTTGAGTACATAGTTGGGATAGACCGGATCGACGCCGTTTGTGACGGGTTGGGAAGCCGCGACCTTTGCGTGTACCGCGCAGACATTGCTATCGATTATCGTCACGCTATGAGCGGGTCCATCGGATCCGGAGCCTATGTCCTGCACATCAGAGCCGCCATTGGCGATTACCGTTCCTCCGTTGATGGTAATCGCATCGCATGAAGCAAGGTCACCCGGATCTCCATATCCTCCCCCGATTCCGGCGGAGTAGTTCGATCTGTTGCCGGTGCCGACGGTGGCATAGACCATGCTCGAGGTTATGGTAATCGCGCCGCAGAGTCCTCTTTGACCATTCGCGGTACCTGCATTATAGGATGCAGCCCCTAAATGGATTGCAAGGGATTATGACGAAATAATAAAACTATTGTCGCAAGCCGGTCTTGACGGGAGAAAGGTGGTAAGAGGATGAGTGTGGGTTGACTCCATCACCTGCTATATGTTATAATAAGTGCGAGGTGAACACACTTTATGGAACGTAAAATTGTAAATTCTCTTCTAAAGTGGAAGGGCAACCCCGATAGGCAACCGTTATTGCTGCAGGGTGCGCGGCAGGTGGGCAAGACATACAGCCTTCTCTCCTTCGGCAAAGAGCATTATAAAAATGTTGCGTATTTCAGCATGGAGGAGTCCGGGGCAATTCCCGCAATCTTTTCTCGCGATTTAAATCCCGAGCGCATTGTGCGTGAGCTTGCGGTTAATTGCGGTCAGAGCATATTGCCGGGTGATACCCTGATAATCCTCGATGAAATTCAAGCTTGCGAGCAGGCGCTGACGTCGCTGAAATATTTCGCCGAAATGGCGCCGCAGTACCACATCGTTGCCGCCGGAAGCCTGCTTGGTGTTGCAATGAAGCGTGAAAGATTCTCTTTTCCCGTCGGCAAGGTGGATATGCTGCATTTGCATCCGATGGATTTTGAGGAATATTTATGGGCTGCAGGTCAGGAGGAGCTTTCAAAAATGATTCGCGAGGCTTACTCAGGATTCACGCCGCTGTCGCTTCATGATATGGCGATGGATTTATACAAAACCTATCTTGTTGTCGGCGGGATGCCGCGCGCCGTGCAGGAATACGTCGATAAGCGCGATTTTGATTTTGTGGCAGTTATACAAAAAAACTTAAACGACTCTTATGTCGCCGATATGGCGAAATACGCAACGCCGCAGGAAACCGCGAAAATTATGGCGGCGTGGGCGTCGATTCCGGCACAGCTGGCAAAGGACAACCGCAAATTTCAATATAAAATCATTCGATCCGGCGCGCGCTCAAAGGATTATGAGCTGGCGCTTGATTGGCTGCGGGCAGGCGGAATGATAAACAAATGCGTCCATGTGACGCAGGGGATGTTGCCGCTGTCGGCATATACGGAGCCCGGCTCCTTTAAGGTTTATATGGTTGATACGGGAATACTTTGCTCAAAGCTTGACATTCCGGCGAACGTGGTGCTGCACACAGAGCATAGCTTTGACGGGCTCAAGGGCGCGCTGGTTGAGAATTATATCATGCAAGCCCTTGTGGCAAACGGCATAACCCCTTATTATTGGACATCCCGTGGTAGGGCGGAGGTCGATTTTGTCTTTCAGGACAAGCAGGGCGGCGTCATTCCGCTGGAGGCGAAATCAGCTGAAAACGTGCGCTCTAAAAGTCTGCGGAATTATCAGGATATATACAAGCCGGAGTATTCCGTGCGTGTATCTGCCCGCAACTTCGGCTATGAAAATAAAATAAAATCCATCCCACTGTACGCCGTCTTTTCTCTAACCCCCTCCGCTTGACATCCACGTCAAAATAAGATATGATTATCAAACAACACAAGCAAAGGTGGGCTGTCTTTTGACGGAGAAGGTTTCCCCGTTCGTGAGGGAGCGCGTTGACGCGCTGCTGCCGTTGGTGCGCTTTGAAAGAGAGGCGTATGACAGGTACGGCGTGCGGCGCGGGCTGCGAAATCCCGACGGCACGGGGGTTATGGCGGGCTTGACGCGCCTCGGCGATGTTCGGGGCTATTACATAAAGGACTCTGCGCGTGTGCCGGCTCCGGGTCGCCTGACATACAGGGGCGTTGATTTGGACGAGCTTACGCGCGGATTTTTATCGGAAAACCGCTCGGGATACGAGGAAACGGCGTATCTGCTGCTGTTCGGTGAGCTGCCGGATAAAAAATCGCTGGACGCGCTGCGCGCCGCGTTGTCAGAATATCGCGAGCTGCCACAGGGCTTTACAGAGGATATGATTCTGGCAGCGCCCAGCCGCAACGTGATGAACAAGCTCTCACGCAGTGTTCTTGCGCTATATTCATATGACCCCCAGCCGGAGACGATAGGGGAGGACATTGCCCCGGAGCTGGAGCGCGCGCTGAAGCTTGTGGCGCGTATGCCCGTAATCGCCGCGAACGCCTACGCCGCCAAGCGGCACTATTTTGACGGGGAAAGTCTGCACCTGCGGCGTTCGAAGCCGGGGCTTGATTTGGCTGAAAATTTTTTGTTTCTCACGCGCGGCGCGGCTTATACAAAAGAAGAAGCGCGGCTGCTTGACCTCTGCCTTGTCCTGCACGCGGAGCATGGCGGCGGTAACAACTCAACCTTTGCCTGCCGCGTGGTGTCATCTTCCGGATCGGACATCTATTCCGCCGTCGCCGCCGCCGTCGGCGCGCTGAAGGGACCCAAGCACGGCGGGGCAAACGAGAGCGCGGAGGATATGCTTGAGCATATAAAAAGCGGCGTGTCCGACTGGTCGGACGATGACGAGGTGCGCACATATCTCTCTAAAATCCTGAAAAAAGAAGCCGGAAACGGCGACGGCAAGATATACGGTATGGGTCACGCGATTTATACACTCTCAGACCCGCGCGCCGCGCTGCTGCGTGACACGGCGCGCGCGCTGGCGGAAAAAAAGGGTGTATCGGACGAGCTACGCCTCATAGAATCCGTCGAGCGCCTGACGCCGGAGGCGTTCGCGCAGTCCGGGCACACGCCGAAAACGCTGTGCGCCAATATCGATTTATACTCCGGCTTTGTATACAGGATGCTGGGAATCCCGCGCGATTTATACGCGCCGCTGTTCGCCGCCGCGCGAATTGCAAGCCTCTGCGCGCACAGAATTGAAGAAATTTGGGGCGACGCGCGCGGCGGACGAATCATCAGACCGGCATACAAAGCCATTGCCCCCGAACGGAAATATATCCCGATGGGGGAAAGGCGGGAAATTGCGATAAATTGGTTGTAATTTGTTGTGAACCTGATATAATGTCCACAGCAGTTTTATATTTGATTGTAATTTTATTGTAAAGGGAGGCGCAACACCTTGCTACAGGATTTACTAAGCGTATATAAGCCACGGCTTACGGGGCATACCGTGCTGCGGGCGCAGCGCAATTTTGGGCGTGCCGTAGCTATTCAATCGGGCAATATCGTCGCAAACACGTTCTCTGTCGGCGGCGGCGTATCCGCCCGCGTGTATGACGGGGGCTTCTGGGGCATTGCCTCAGACACTACATATGACGCATCCGCAATCGAAAAAGCGCTCTCCGACGCCACGCGCAACGCAGGACTGCTCCGCGCGCGCCTCGGCGAGAAAAGCCCACCGCTGCCTGTTGCGCCGTCAGGCAAATTTGCCACAAGGTCCAACGAAAATGACGCGGAGCAGCGCGCTGTTATGGAGTTCACGCGTGAGCTTGACGCCTACATACTTAAAAAATACCCCAATCTGGCGGCGCGCGTTGTTTCGTTGCAGAGCAATGCCGTGGAAAAAGTAACCGTATCCAGTGACGGCGCGGATTTATACTCCATTCTCCCGCGCTCGGTGGCATATTTCTCTTTGTGCGCCACGGCGCCGGACGGAATGGTTGTCGAATATACAGACTTTGAGGCAAAAACAGGTTTTATCCCGGAGTGCTATCCAGCACCGGAGGCGCTTTTCCCAAAAATCGACGAGATATATGAAACCCTGATGAAAAAATGCGAGGGCGTCTTCCCGGAGGCAGGTCTGCGCGATGTAATTATCGATTCAAACCTCGGCGGCATGCTGGCGCACGAGGCGATTGGGCATCCGACGGAGGCTGATCTTGTCCGCGCGGGCAGCATCGCGGGATCGAACCTCGGCAAGGCTGTGGCAAGCGAGCTTATCAGCATCACGGATTTTGCGAACACAGCATACGGCAAAACACTGCCGCAGAACGTCTTGGTGGATGATGAGGGTACACCCGCGCGCGACGTGAAAATCATCCAAAACGGTGTGCTGCGCGAATTTATGCACAGCCGCGACACGGCGCGCCATTTCAACGTTGAGCCGACGGGTAACGCCCGCGCGGAGAGCTTCGCGGCAGAACCCATAGTGCGTATGCGAAACACGGCGATATTGCCGGGAAAAGACAAGATAGAGGATATGATTGCCTCGGTGGATGACGGA
Organism: Oscillospiraceae bacterium; assembly: GCA_031255955.1. Taxonomy (GTDB): domain Bacteria; phylum Bacillota; class Clostridia; order Oscillospirales; family Oscillospiraceae; genus JAIRRO01. The sequence continues at coordinate 6,457 of JAIRRO010000086.1, read as the reverse complement.
TATTTTCTTGCGCAGACGGGCAACGGCTCGGCGGATTTGACAAGCGAATTTATGTTTGGCGTCACGATGGGATATGAGATCAAAAAAGGTAAGCTCGGGCGCGCGATTCGCGACACAACGGTTTCCGGGGTGGCGTTCGATATGCTGAAAACGGTGACAATGGTCTCTGATGAGCTGACCTGGCATGGCGGAGGCACATGCGGGAAGTTCGGGCAGAGTATGCCCGTCGGCATGGGCGGACCGTCCATCAAATGCAAAATCACGATGGGCGGCAGATGAGCGCGCTATTATTAAAATTCAGGAGGGAAAAGCGATGAAAACCAAGCTGATGGAAATTGCCGAATACGCCCTCGGCGAGCTTAAAACACGCGGTGCGGACGGCGCCGCTCTATTGGTTGGCGAGGCTTTGGGAGACTCTTTGCAGGCCGACTACGGCGAAACCTCTCTTATGTCGTCCAGCGTCGGAGCCAGCATTTCCGTAAAAGCATTAATCGGCGGGCGGCGCGGGAATTACGCGACGAACGGTATAGATCGCGAAAGCGTCGATTTGGCGATCGCCGGCGCGCTTGAGGCGGCGGAGGTGTCCGTACCGGACGAGGCGGAGGTTATACCAGAGGGCTTCGGGGATTATGATTATGACATAGGTTCGACGCAGGGCGATCCTGAAAAGCTCTTTGACTGCGCGCAAGGCTTTGTGGATGACTGCGCGCGCGATTATCCGAAAATCGCCGTTGAAAAGCTCGGTACAAATTTTTCTCTCAACCACTCCGTTTACGCAAATTCCAACGGCTCGCGTTATTACGGTCGCGGCGGCAGCTATGGCTTTGGGGCAAGCGTTGTCGCGCGCGACGGGGATAAGGTAACAACAAGCAGCGGATTTGGCTTTTCAGCGTATGATTTTGATAAGCCCGCGCTCTCGCGCGAATACGGACGCCGGGTTCTCAGCGATTGCGAAAAGCAGCTTGACCCCGTGCCGATGAGCGGTAAGCTCGTCGGTAAGCTCCTGCTGTCCCCTGAGTGCTTTGACGATGTGCTTGACACAGCGTTATCCTTGGGCGTTTTTGACAGCGCGATTATTATGGGCGTGAGCCCGTGGAAGGATAAAATCGGTGAAAAGGTAGCCTCCGACGCGCTTACCATCACCTGCGACCCCTTTGACTCGCGTTTGATTTTTCCGCCCAGAATGGGCGACGGGCATATCCTTGAACGGCAGGAGGTAATCAAGGACGGCAAGCTCAACAGCTTTTTGCTGTCACACTATGCCTCGCTTAAAACGAAGCTGCCGCGCGCAAAATGCACCTCCTGCGCCATAGCAAAGCCCGGAGAGCGCAGCTATCTGGATATTCTTGCGGATATTGACGACGGGCTGCTGCTAAACAGCTTCACAGGCGGCTCGCCCGCGCCAAACGGCGATTTTTCGTTTGTGGCGCGTCAAAGCTTCCGCATACGCGGCGGCGAGATTTGCGAGGCTGTGAACGAAACCATGGTATCCGGGAACGTCTTTGATATGCTGCGCAACATCATCGGCATCTCCCGCGAGACGGTGGACGACGGCTGCCTTATGACGTGGGCGGCGTTTGAGGGCATTACGATTTCCGGCAAATAGCTGCCATATCAATATATTTTTAAGGAGCAACCGGCGTGGCAAACAGAATTTTTACATCAGAATCAGTAACAGAGGGACATCCGGATAAGCTGTGCGATCAGATATCCGACGGGGTGCTTGACGCGATGCTGGCGGGCGACCCCAATTCGCGCGTTGCCTGCGAATGTATCACAACAACGGGACTTGTGCTTGTGATGGGGGAGATATCCACGCAGACATATGTGGATATCCCGTCAATCGCCCGCGCGACGATAGAGCGCATCGGGTACACAAATCCCGAATACGGCTTTGACGCGAAAAGCGCCGCTGTTATCACTTCCATTGACGAGCAGAGCGCGGACATTGCCCGCGGCGTGGACAGCGCCTTTGACGACGGCGGCGACACAGGCGCGGGGGATCAAGGCATGATGTTCGGGTTCGCCTGCGACGAAACGCCGGAATTTATGCCGGCGCCCATATCGTTCGCGCATGCGCTGTCGCGTCGCTTGGCGGAGGTCAGAAAATCCGGGGCGCTCGGCTTTCTTCGCCCGGACGGGAAAACGCAGGTGACAACGGAGTATGACGCCGAAAGAAACATCGTCTCTGTCCCCGCCATCGTCGTATCCACGCAGCACGACCCCGACGTCACAACCGAGGCGCTGCGCGAGGCTGTTATGGAAACGGTAATCAAGCCTGTTATCCCCGCGCGGCTGATTAATGAAAACACGAAATTCTATGTTAACCCCACGGGGCGCTTTGTCACGGGCGGACCGGTGGGGGACTCCGGACTTACGGGGCGCAAGATAATTGTTGATACATACGGCGGCTATGCCGCGCACGGCGGCGGCGCGTTTTCGGGGAAGGACCCGACAAAGGTAGACCGCTCGGCGGCGTATATGGCGCGATATATCGCGAAAAACGTCGTCGCCGCGGGGCTGGCGCGGGCGTGCCAGATAGAGCTTGCATATGCAATTGGCGTCGCGCGCCCTGTATCCGCCTTGGCGGATACGCGCGGCACAGGCGCGCTTCCGGACGAGCGCATCGCGGAGATAATCAGCCGCGAATTTGACCTGCGCCCGTCAAAGATAATATCGCTGCTTGACCTGAAGCGTCCTATTTATCAGCCCGTCGCGGCTTACGGACATTTCGGCAGGACAGACCTTGATCTCCCGTGGGAGCGCCTTGACGCGGTCGAAAGACTGCGGGCGTACCTTTAACCCTTGAACGGCGGCAGCAATCGCCCGCCGCGCCGGTTTGACCGGCGCGGAACCGGTAATCACGATTTTGGCAATCGCGGGTTTGATAATCGCAGGGATGACCGACGCGGTTTTGATAATCGCGGGTCATACAAGCGTGACGATGTCGGCGGCGAATACATCCAAGCGGATGAAATAGAGAGCATCGAGGGACGAAACGCCGTCACAGAGGCGCTGCGCGCGGGCACCCCGCTCGATAAGGTGTATGTCTTAAAGGGCGAAGCTAACCCCGCGATTGCCCGTATAGCCTCGCTTGCGCGGGAAGCCGGAGCGGTGGTTGTGGACGCCGACAAGCGCAAGCTGGACGCGATGAGCCGCACGCGCTCACATCAAGGCGTTATCGCCACGCTTCCGGCGGTGAAATACGCGGAGGTTCAGGATATATTGGACGCGGCGCGCGGGCGCGGAGAAGTTCCACTTGTCATAATCTGCGACGAAATCTCTGACCCGCACAACCTTGGCGCTATCATCCGCACGGCGGAGGCTTGCGGAGCGCACGGGGTGATTGTCCCCAAGCGACGCAGCGCGGGACTGACGTCGGTGGTGGCGAAAACCTCTGCCGGGGCGGCGTTTCACCTGCCAACGGCGCGCGTTACGAATATCACCGACACCATAAAATCGCTGCGCGACGCCGGACTGTGGATATACGCCGCGTCGCCCGAGGGCGAAAAATCCCTCTGGGAAACGGAGCTTACGGGACCTGCGGCGATTGTAATCGGCTCTGAGGGACGCGGCATCGGACGACTAATATCCGAAAACTGCGATTTTTTTGTTAGAATCCCGATGGCGGGCAAGCTCTCCTCACTTAACGCTTCTGTTTCGGCGGCTGTTATTATGTACGAAGCCGCGAGACAGCGCGGTTTACATAAATAGAAGGGCGCGGCAACGCCGCGAAAAATTCAGCCGGTAACGGAGGAAACGTATGATGCGGGACGACGAAAGACGCGACATAGAGGAACTAAGCGAAGAGGATTTCACACTGGAATCCATTCTTGCGGACTACAAAAGCAGCTCTTATATCGACGGCGAACGACGCACGCCGAAGGAGGTGCTTGATGAAAAGGCGCGCCGCATCGTGCTGGAGGAATCCGGCATAGCCCCGGAGGATATTCAGACGCCGATACCCGACCCCGAGGCAGCCTCGCTGGCTAACGCCGTCATCAACGCCGCCAAAGCAGCGGGCGCCGCCGCTCGCGGACGCGAGCTTGTGGAGCCGCGCCATCCGCTGCTGCGCGAGGATATAGATTTGCCATCAGAATATTCGCTTTACACAGGCGAGGACGATGAAAACGACGGTGCGGACAAGCCCCAAAGCGTCCGACAGCAGCCGACCGAGCGAGCCTATTTTGATGACAACGACTTTGCCTCCGAATCCGAATTCGGCTTTGACGCCTCGCCCGAATATAAATACCCCGACGATGTTTTTACCACCGCTACTGACGGCGACGCTGATTTTGATGAACGTCCCGCCGACGGGCGCGATATAGAAATTATGTCGGCGGAAGACAAGGATCTCGCGTTTTTTGAAAATTATCGATACGCCTCCGACAGCGCGGAGGATGAAATTATCCGCTCGGTCGCGGAGGCGCTCGAAAGTGCCGAAACGGACGAGCGCGAGCGGCACGGATTTTTCTCCCGCCGCGCAGAGCGCGCCCCGCGCACAGAGTTTGAGCGCCTTGCAGCAGAGGGCGCGGAGCCGGAGCGCGAGCCAGAAATGCCCGAGCCGGATTACAGGGAACGCGCGCGGCAGTACGCGGCGCGGTGCAATTCGCTGTCCGGCAGGTCTGTGCTGGCGCTTATCATCACCGTGATAATCGCGGTGGCAACGTTTATATTCGAGGGCGGCGGAGCCATTCCCTTCGGCATAGGGCGAAATATCGCTTACGCGCGCGGTATGCTGCTCATCGCGCAGCTTGTCGTTATGCTGCTGGGCGTGGATATTCTGCTGCGCGGGGCAAAGGAACTGCTTACCGGCAAAATTTCTGCGGAAACGCTTGTGTTCGCGTCCTGCCTGGCGTCCGTTCTCACGGGGATTTACTGTATTCGCTCCGGCGGGGGAGCGCTGCCGTATTCCGCGCTGTCCGCGATGTCGCTTACATTTGCGATGTGGGGCGAGCGGATGTATACGCACGCCATGACAGAAACGCTGCGCTCGGCTGCCTCCGTGCGCGAGCAGTATTCCGTAATCTCAGAATACCGCCCCGATCTGGAGCGCACGATACTCAAAAAGAAAATGGGTTCCCGCCGCGGATTTTATGACAACCTGACCGATAAGGACGCGTGCGAAACGGCATACGGCTTCGCCGCCCCGATTCTGCTCATTTTCAGCGTGGTGATATCGATATACGCCGCTCTGGCGCACGGCAAGGTTGAATATATCCCCACGATGCTGGCGGCAACAACGGCTGCCTCCGCCGCGTTTACGGCTACAACCTCGTTCGCCGTGCCGTTCCGTTTGGCGGCGCGCCGCGCAAAGGCGCGCGACTCGGCAATCGCCGGTGCGGGCGGCGCGGACGATATTTTCTATACGGACGGCTGCTGCATATCCGACGACGATATCTATCCGCCCGATACGCTGGATATTCGCGGCATACGCATATTAGAGCAGATACCGCCGGAGAAGGCAATTCGATACACTGCCAGCCTTATCGTCGCCTCCGGCTCCTGCCTTGCCAGAAAATTTACGGAAATTCTGCTTAAAGAGGGACTTGGTCTTTTGACAACTCAGGACTTCGCTGTCAGCGAGGGCGGCGTATCCGGCGTAATCCGCGGCGAAAACGTGCTGTCGGGCAACTTCGCCTTTATGAATCTGCACGGTGTGCGCGTCCCGGACGAGCTGAAGCTGGGCAATTCCGTGTACACGGCGGTAAACGGCAGACTGACGGCGGTGTTCCCCGTGGAGTATCGCCCCTCGGGCAGGATTCGCAGCGCTATTCTATCTGTGCTGCGGCGCAGCTCGCGTCTGTTTTTAACTGTGCGCGATTTTAATATTACCCCGATGACGATAGAGCAGCGCTTTAAGATTCCGCTGGAGGACTTCGAGCTGCTGCCGATTCGCAGCACATATGCCCTCGCCGACGAGGGTCGCGGACGCGCTGTAGCCATTTGCGGAAACGGCGGGCTGCCGGAGCTTAGCGAGCTTATTTCCTCCGCGCACAGAATAAAAATAATCTCTCTCATTATGACCGTCGTATCCGTAACATCCTCTGTAGCGGGCGCGTTTTTAACCGCCCTGCGCGTGTGGGCGGGCGGTGCCGCCTCCGCCCAGCCGGGGAAGCTGTTGCTGTTTATGCTTGTGCCGCCCGTGATTTCGCTGCTGCTGGAGGTTGTCGCCGGACTGCGCGGCGGCAAGCGGATATAAATCTCACTTACCTGATATGACGCAGCAGCGTCAGCGTCCTGTCAGCAGATATAAGCAAATGACGACGCCGAAGCGCCGTCATTTGTTTTTTGTTCTGTTGCGGGTTATTTCGGCTTTTTGCTTTCGTCAACCCAGTCGAGGTCCTTGCGAGCCTGTCCAAAGGCTTCTCCGCCCTCGGGAACGCCCCACATCGGAGGCGGCGGGGCAGCCTTGCCGTCAGAGCCTTCGGGAGGTGCGAAGTTCTTCATCATCTCC
>JAIRRO010000048.1 GCA_031255955.1 Oscillospiraceae bacterium | reverse complement strand
GTGTGTTTGTCCATGGGGATATCGGCGGCGACAATATCATTCTTTCGAAGGACGGCGGAATATACATCCTCGATTTCGCCGACGCCGTACTCGCGCCCGCTGCGTATGAGCATTCGCTTGTCGCGATTGACGTTTTTACATTCAACCCGGCGCTGCTGCGCGGCTTTTTTGGGGATTACACGGTTGAATCCTTGACCGATATTTGCTTTGATGGGCTGCTGATACACGATTTCGGCGGCGACACAGTCGAGGAACATATCTGCGCGCCGCGCGAGCTGAATACGCTCGCTGACCTGCGTCGGAGAATCGAAGAAAGAATTCGCGCCTCGGCGCACTGATATGACAAGCACCACAACTTTTCTCCCCGCCTCTTGCAAAAACGCGAATCTGTATTATAATAAATCCAAAAGCCTGCCCCCCAAGCGGAGCGTGCCAATAAAATTAAGCGCACCGGCACGGCGGGGCAGAGCGAAAGGATTGATATCTGATGACAATAGCGGAGGTTCAAGAGAAAATACGCGAAATCAAGCGTGAGCGCGGCATCTGCGTCTTAGCGCACAGCTATCAGGCGCGGGAGATATTAGAGGTCGCGGATTACACGGGCGATTCATATAAGCTCTCCGTTGCGGCGGCTGAGGATAAAAAAAGCATCGCGATTATGTGCGGCGTGCGCTTTATGGCGGAAACCGTGAAGCTGTTATCGCCGGAGAAAACGGTGTTTCTCGCGAACGCCGACGCGGGCTGCCCGATGGCGGACGGACTGTCCGCCGACAGACTGCGCGCCGCGAAGGAAAAATACCCCGGCAGCCCCGTGGTGTGCTATATCAATACAACAGCGGAGGTCAAGGCGCTTTCCGATGTGTGCGTGACGTCCTCCTCCGCCGTTGCGATAATCAGGGCGATGCCGGAGAGCGAAATTCTGTTTGTGCCGGACTGCAACCTCGGGGCGTATGTCGCGGACAGCCTGCCTGAAAAAACCGTGCATTTGATAAACGGCGGCTGCCCCATTCACGCAGCCGTATCCGGCGCGGACGTCGCGGCGGCGCGGCGGGCGCACCCCGGGGCGCTGTTACTTGTCCATCCGGAATGTGTGCCGGACGTCACGCGCGCCGCCGACTATGTCGGCAGCACCTCCGGCATATATGATTACGCGGTAAAATCCGATAAAAAAGAATTCATCATCGGGACAGAGGTCAGTATAGCGGAGCATTTGCAATACGCCTGCCCGGATAAAAAATTCTATCCCCTGACAAAAAAGCTGATGTGCCACAATATGAAGCTGACGACGCTGATGGATTTATATCACTGTCTCGTCGCCGCCTCCGGCGGGTCGGACGGCGGCGGGGAGCAAATTACAATAGAGCCGTCACTTATGACGGACGCGCGGCGATGTATCGATGAGATGATACGCCTCGGGGAGAAAGGGAAGGACAACAAATGACAAAAGCGCCTCTGCTGCAAATTAAAAATCTGACGGTTGCCGTCGGCGAAAAGCTGATACTGCGCGATCTGGAGCTTACGATAAACGCCGGTGAAACGCACGTACTTATGGGACAAAACGGAACGGGGAAATCGACGCTGGCGTCGGCGATTATGGGCAGCCCCGCGTTCGATATAATCTCCGGGGAGATTCTTTTTGAGGGCGAAAACATCACAGAGGAATCGCCCGACAAGCGCGCGCGGCGCGGGATTTTCCTCTCGTTTCAAAATCCGGAGGAGGTTCCCGGCGTGACGCTGGAGAATTTTCTGCGCACCGCGAAGGGCGCCGTCACGGGGGAAAAGCCGCGCTTGATGCAATTCAAGAAGGATCTGCGCGTGGAGATGGAACGCCTTGGCGTCGCGGAGACATATGCCGCCCGCGAGCTGAACGTCGGATTTTCCGGCGGCGAGAAAAAGAAGGCTGAAATACTGCAGCTTTTGACGCTGAACCCCAAGCTTGCCATTTTGGACGAGGCTGACTCCGGGCTTGATGTGGACGCCGTGAAAACAGTTTCAGAGGGCGTCTCGCGCTTCCGCAACGAGGGCAATGCCCTCTTGATAATCACCCACAACACCAGATTGGTTGAGGGCATCGCCGTTGACCGCGTACACGTGCTGGAGAACAAAAAGCTCGCGCTCTCCGGCGGCGCGGAGCTGATGCGCCGCATCACAGACAGCGGCTTCGCCGGTCTTCAGACAAATCCCGATGCCCCCCGCGGCGCCCCGAAGGGGGACACGCAATGAGCGGAGAGGACAAACGCGCCCTTATACCGGACGAGCCGGACGACGCCGCGCGCGAAATGTATGACACCAAGGGCGTTATGAAGCCGCGCTTTCAGGTGAGCTCGGGGCTTACCTCAGAGATTGTCTCGGCGATATCGGACGAAAAGGGCGACCCGCCGTGGATGCGGGAATTTCGCCAGCAGTCGCTTGCCGTATACAACGAAACGCCGCCGCCGGACTGGGGCCCGCCGCTGGATGGGCTTGATATGGAGCAAATTATCACATATGTCAAACCGGACGCGCGTATGGAAGCGCGCTGGGAGGACGTGCCGGAGGAGATAAAGGACACCTTTGAGCGCCTCGGCATACCGGAGGCGGAGCGCACGGGGCTGGCGGGCGTCGGCGCGCAGTATGACAGCGAGGTGGTGTATCACAGCGTCAAGAGCGAGGTCGCCGATCTCGGCGTTGTCTATACGGATATGGATACGGCATTAAAGGGCGAATACGGCGAGATGGTGCGGCAGCATTTTATGAAAATCCTGCCCCCGCGCGAGCATAGATTTATGGCGTTGCACGGCGCCGTGTGGTCGGGCGGCTCGTTTGTATATGTGCCGGACGGCGTGGAGGTTACCATTCCGCTGCAAAGCTATTTCCGATTTAATGCCGCCGGGGCGGGTCAGTTTGAGCACACGCTTATCATCGTCGGGAAGGGCTCCTCCCTGCATTTTATAGAGGGCTGCTCCGCGCCCAAATATAACGTCGCGAATCTTCACGCGGGCTGCGTGGAGCTTTACGTCGGGGAGGGCGCGCGCCTGCGATATTCCACCATCGAAAACTGGTCTAAGAATATGTACAACCTCAATTCCAAGCGCGCAGTCGTGGATAAGAACGGCATTATCGAATGGGTGTCCGGCTCATTTGGCTCGCACACAGGCTGCCTTTATCCGATGAGCGTGCTGCGCGGAGAGGGCGCGCGCATGGACTACACGGGGATTACCTTCGCCGGGGCGGGGCAAAATCTGGACACAGGCGCGCAGGTTGTTCACGCCGCAAAAAACACCTCCTCACGCATTTCGGCGAAATCCATATCAAAGGGCGGCGGCAAATCGACCTTCCGCGGCGGGATAACCGTAGCCCGCGAGGCAACAGGCTGCCGGGTATCCGTCTCGTGCGATTCCCTGATGCTGGACAGCCGCTCGCGCTCGGACACGGTGCCCGTTATGGACGTCCGCTGCGACGACGTGGATATCGGCTACGAAGCGAAAATCGGGCGCATCTCGGAGCAGGCGATCTATTATCTGATGAGCCGCGGCATATCAGAGGACGACGCGCGCGCCATGATAGTCAACGGCTTCGCCGAACCGATATCAAAGGAACTGCCGCTCGAATACGCCGTCGAAATGAACAACTTGATTTCACTGGAAATGAAGGGGAATACTTGACGCGTGCGGGGGACAACGAAACCCCGGAAAGGAATCATTCATGCTTACAACACTGAAAAACATCAACGCCCTGCCCGTTCGCACGTGGCGGCGCCTCGGGGTAAACGGCGAAACGCTTGATATCGAGTTCCCGGAGCCGCGGGTGTTTCCGGCGCCGAAGCCCGCCCTGCCGGAGGGCATAACGCGCGCGCACGAAAGCGTGCTGGTCTGCGCGGAGTTCAAAAGCGCGCTCGGAGAAGAGCTTTCCGCATACACACGCGTCCACGCGAACGCCGGTGTGCGTCTGCGCGCCCTAAAGGGGCGACCGCCGACGGAGCCAATCACGGCGAGCTACACACTGACGGCGGAGCACCCCGCGCTTGTGGACAACAACGTAATATTCGCGGAGGCGCATAGCGAAATAACCGTCGTGCTTATATATGGCGGCGGCGCGGGCGAGCGCGGCTTTCACTCCGGACTCACGCGCGTGATAGCCGAAAACTGCGCCGTTGTGCGCGTCGTTCAGCTGCAATGCTTTGACGCCGGAACGCGCCATTTCTCCGATTTTTCGGCGGTCATAGCCAACGGCGCGCGTGTGGAGCTGACGCGAATCGAGCTGGGCGCGGGCGAAACCTACGCCGGCTGCCATATGAAGTTGGAGGGCGACAAGAGCGAAGCGCGCACAGACACTTTTTATTTCGGCGACGGCACACAGACGCTCGATTTCAATTACGTCGCGCGGCATTTAGGACGCGCCACGAAAAGCGAGATGAACGCCGCCGGGGCGCTATTCGGCTCCTGCGGCAAAACATACAGAGGCACCATCGATTTTGTCGCGGGCGCGGGCGAATCAAAGGGCGCGGAAAGTGAAAATACATTATTGTTTTCGGAAAATTCACGAAATCGCTCCGCACCCGTGATATTATGCGGAGAGGAAAACGTCGAAGGCTCGCACGCGGCGTCCGTCGGACGAATCGACGAGGGCAAGCTGTACTATCTGCGCTCGCGCGGGCTGACGGAAACCGACGCAAAACGCCTTATGGTCGGCGCGCTGCTGGAATCCGCGATGAAAAACGTACCGGAGAGCGAGCGGGAGCGCCTGCGCGCCGTTCTCGGGGAAAGGATAGGTTGAGGCAATGGATAAAATACTCGGGGACAAAATACACGGCATAGCTGAAAAATTTCCGGCACTGAACCAAACCGTGAACGGGCGGCGGCTGGTATATCTCGATTCCGCTGCGACAAGCATGCGTCCGCGCGCGGTGTTGGACGCCATAGACGCCTTTTACGCGCGCGACGCCGCGAACCCGCACCGCGGGCTGTACGATATGGCGCAACGCGCGACAGAGGCTTATGAGGGCGCGCGCGCCGCGACGGCGAAATTCATAGGAGCGGACACGGACGAAACGGTGTTCACGCGCAACGCGACAGAGGCGCTGAATATAATAGCGTACAGCTTCGCGCCCTTGGTGCTGCAAAACGGCGGGAGCATCGTCATCCCTATTCTGGAGCATCACTCAAACCTTGTGCCGTGGCAGGTCGCCGCCAAAAAATACGGCGCGACGCTGCGATATTTATATATCGACCGCGCGACGGGGGAAATACCGGACGCGGAGCTTAAAAAAATCGATGCCGATACAAAAATCGTCGCATTCGCGCACGTCTCAAACGTGCTGGGGAATATGCTGCCCGTAAATAAGCTCGTCGCGGCGGCGAAGGCTGTGCGCGCCGTCACCGTGCTGGACGCCGCGCAGAGCATACCGCATTTCGGGCTTGACCTGCGCGCGCTGGACGTCGATTTCGCCGCGTTTTCCGGGCATAAAATGTACGCCCCGATGGGCATCGGCGTGCTGTACGGCAAAAAAAAGCTGCTGGATTCTATGCCGCCGTTTTTGTACGGCGGGGATATGATAGAGGACGTGCGCGAGCAGGATACGGACTTCCTCCCGCCGCCCTCACGCTTTGAAGCCGGGACGCAGAACGCCGGGGGCGCGGTGGGACTTGCCGCCGCGATTGAATTCATAGAAAGCATCGGATACGACGCGATAGCAACGCACGAAGCAGCCCTTATCCGGCGGCTCGTCGCGGGGCTGAACGCCCTGCCGGACGTCACCGTTATCGGCAGCACGGACGAAAACGAGCCGCGCTTCGGCGCTGTGTCGTTTAATATCAACGGGGTGCATCCGCACGACGCAGCGACGATACTCAACGATTACGGCGTCGCCATCCGCGCGGGAAAGCACTGCGCCCACCCGCTGCTTAAATACCTCGACGTGGAATTTAACGCCTGCTGCCGCGCCAGCCTCGACGTCTACAGCACGAACGCCGACGTTGACGCCCTGCTCGACGCCATCCCCGCCGTCCGCAAGCAGTTGAAGCTATAGTATCGCGCAGCCACGCACCCGCGTCCCGCACCCGCAGGCGCGTACCCCGTGCGCCAGCACGTCAAATACCGTACCCCGTGCGAAGCACATCAGATAGCGATAACACGCCCCCCGTCGCACCCGCAGGCGCGTACCCCGTGCGATAACACGCCCCCCGTCGCACCCGCAGGTGCGGACCCCGTGCGATAACACGTTAGATAACATACCCCGTACGCCAGCACGTTTAACGCGCAAAGCGCGTCCCGCACCCGCAGGTGCGTACCCCGTGCGCCAGCACGTTCAAAGGAGCATCATTATTATGCCGCTTGACAGCATCTATACAGAACTGATAACAGAACACAGCCGCGACAAGCGCAACCGCCGCCATGTCGAGGGGGCAACCTGCTCCCACCGCGGCGTAAATCCCAGCTGTGGCGACGAGCTTACGCTTGAGCTGCGCGTGCAAAGCGGCGTAATCGAGGACGCGGCGTTCACCGGCTCCGGCTGCGCCATATCGCAAGCCTCCGCATCGATGATGACGGATCTGCTGCGCGGACGCCCGGTCGCCGACGCCAACAGAATTGCGGAAAAATTCCTCGGTATGATAAAGGGCGAAATTACAGACGAGGCTGATTTAGAGGAGCTGGACGAAGCCGCCGCGCTGCAGGGCGTGTCCAAGATGCCCGCGCGCGTGAAATGCGCCGTGCTGCCGTGGCACACATACCAGCAAGCGATAGCCGACCCGCCGGGCAATCCGGCATAACCACCGCGCAATATTCAAAAAACACACGGGAGGACAAGACAATGCCGGAAAAGAAAGCGCTGATAATAGAGGACGACGCGAACATCGCGGAGCTATTGCGACTGTATCTCGAAAAGGACGGATTTGAGGTGACGGTGGCAGCCGACGGCGCGCTCGGCGTCACGGAGTTTGAGCGCGTGCGCCCGGACATCGTTCTGCTGGACATTATGCTGCCCGTGCTGGACGGCTGGGGCGTGTGCCGCGAAATCCGCGCCATATCGGAAACGCCGATTATAATGCTGACGGCGAAAACGGAAACGCCTGATATGGTGACAGGCTTGGATTTGGGCGCGGACGACTACGTAACAAAGCCGTTTGACGCTCCGGCGCTTATCGCGCGCGTTCACGCCGTGCTGCGCCGCTCGAAGCGCGAGGAACCGGCGCGCAGACTCACCTTTGACAAGCTGGTTATCGATATGGATTCCTATGAACTGGTTATCGACGGAAAAAAAGTGGACGCGCCGCCCAAGGAAATGGAACTGCTGTTTCATCTTGCCTCATCTCCGAACAGGGTTTACACCAGAAATCAGCTGCTTGACGAGGTTTGGGGCTTTGATTATTTCGGGGATTCGCGCACGGTGGACGTGCATATAAAGCGTCTGCGCGAAAAGCTGGAGGGCGTTTCCGAGCGATGGAGCCTTAAAACCGTGTGGAGCGTGGGATACAAATTCGAGTCTGACGAGCGCCAATCGTGAAACGCTCGATTTACGTAAAAAACTTTGTTTCAACGGCGGTGACGCTGCTGCTGTCCTTTCTTGTGCTGGGCAGTATGTTCTCTATGTGGAGCTATCGCACGCTGACCTCCGCGCGGCGCGACTCTATGGCGGGCGCGGCGCGCGAAACGTTGAAATATCTTGCGGCGCAAAACCGTTATTACGGCTCCGGCATTGCGGATTTGGAGACGCGCATGGCGCTGTCCATGCTCTCACGCGCGTCGGGGTTTGATATTATCATCGCGGACGCGGAGGGCGTCGTCGTCTCCTGCTCTGACGAGCAGTTTATCTGCCCGCATATCGGCAAGCGAATATCGGAGGAGGTAACGCGCGCGCTGCTTGCGGGGGGTGAGGTCTCGGCGGCGGCGTTTTCGGAGGTATACGGTGAGCGGCGCTTTGCCGTCGGCTCGCTTATTCTGGGAGAGGATTACGCCGGGACATATGTCGAGGGGTACCTGTTCGTTTCGGTAGGCTTTAACGAAATGAGCGGTATGTGGCGGCGGTTTTCAGCCAATTTTGCGCTGCTGTCCTCGGCGGTGATGTGTATCGCCTTCGTCATATCACTTCTTACAACAAAGCGTCAGGCGGCGGCGATTAACGAAATGGCACGCGCCGCGCGCCGCTTTGCGCGCGGGGACTTCAGCGCGCGCGCCGAGGTGTCGGGACGCGAGGATGAGCTGGGCGAGCTTGCCCTGTCCTTTAACGCGATGGCGGAAGCGATGGAGCGCAGCGAGACTCGCCGCCGCGAGCTTATCGCGAACGTATCGCACGAGCTGAAAACCCCGATGACCGTGATAGCGGGCTTCGCCGACGGCATACTCGACGGCACCGTCCCAAAGGAGAGCGAAACAAAATACCTCTCCGTCATATCCTCTGAAACGCGGCGGCTGTCGCGTCTTGTGCGCTCATTGATGGATGTGTCGCGCCTCAGTTATGCCGAGGGCACAGAGGCTACGGCGGAGGTGTTTGACATCGCGGAGCTTATCCGCGTCACGCTGGCGGGGATGCTGCCGAAGCTGGAGGCAAAGGGAATGGATATATCCACCGAGCTGCCGGAGGAACCCGTTTCGGTGCTGGGGGAAAAGGACGCCGTTACGCAGGTCGTCTACAACTTATTGGACAACGCCGTAAAATTCGCGCGGGAGCAAAGCGAGCTGCGCGTTGTCCTATGGAAGCAGGGTGAGCGCGCCTTTATAGCCATAGAGGACGAGGGCGAGACCATTCCCGCGCGCGAAATGCCGCTGATATTCGACCGCTTTCATAAAACCGACCGCTCACGCGGGACCTATCGCGAAGGCGTCGGGCTGGGTCTGTACATCGTAAAAACGATACTCGACAGGCACAATGAGGATATCTATGTCGCCTCGAAGGACGGCGTAACGCGCTTTACCTTCACAATGCGCATTGCACCCTCGCCGCGCTCCGCGCTGATTAAGGGCGTCACGCCGCCGAAAAATCCGCCGCGCCCAGATACATCGGAGCGCGAGGCTGAGCCTCCGGTATAAAAAATGCGCCACAAAATGCTGCCCATGCATATGCCGGGGCATAAGCGCCGACCGGACGAATTTTTTAATACCCTGCCGCCGGAGCTGAAGCGTGTGTTCGCGCTTGATATTACGGAAATTCACGGCGCTGATAATTTGCACGATATGCGCGGAGAGCTATTGAATACAGCGCGTCTCGCGGCACGATTATACGGCGCGGGGGCAGCCTTCCCGATGATAAACGGCTCGACTGGCGGGATACTTGCCGCCGTGCGCGCCGTTACCAAAGCATCAAAATCGGCAAAAAAATCGGCAAATCCTATGGGCGGCGGGAGCCTTATCATATCGCGCGCCTCGCACCGCTCGGTGTATAACGCGGCGGAGCTGTGCGGGCTGGAGCCTGTGGGGCTTGCCGACGAGCGCGGCTATCCCTGCGGCGTATCGGGCGGGACACACCCCGACAGCGTCCGCCGGACGCTGGACGCTGTGCCGGACGCGCGCGGCGTGCTTATAACCTCCCCGACATATGAGGGGCTGGTCAGCGACATCGCCGCGATAGCGGAGCTTGTCCACGCGCGCGGCTTGCCGCTTATCGTCGATGCGGCGCACGGGGCGCACCTTGGATTTATGCCGGAAGCAGAGGACGCGTTCCCGCAAAACGCCTCGCGCCTCGGCGCGGATATAGAAATCGTAAGTCTGCACAAGACGCTGCCCGCCCTGACGCAGACGGCGCTGGCGCTTGTCTCCGGCGGGCTTATCGACCCCCGCGATATGGAGCGCGAGCTGCGCGTGTTTGAAAGCTCCAGCCCGTCATATGTGCTGCTGGAATCCATAACCGCCTGCCTGCGGCTGCTTGAATCGCGCGGCGCGGAGCTGTTCACGAAATATCGTGAGCTGCTGCGTGTGTTTTACGAAAAAACGCGGAAAATGAACGCGCTCGGTGTGCTGGACAAGGGCAGCTCTCGCGAGGGCGACGCCGGGAAAATCGTGATAACGACGCATGGCGCGGCGATTAACGGGCGGGAGCTGTCTGATATCCTGCGGGACAAATATGAAATTGAGCTTGAAATGGCGGCGCCGGGCTACGCGCTGGCAATGACGTCGATATTCGATACGGAGGAAACGCTGGGGCGGCTCGCGGACGCGCTGCTGGATATTGATAAATCGATACAGCGCGGAGGGCGGCATATCAAAACGCGGCGGGATACACCGCGCCGCGCCGTTGGAGTCGCCGTCGCTCGCGAGCTCTCCGGGGAGCGCGCGCCGATAGATGCCTCTGCGGGAATGACAGCGCTGGAATATATCTGGGCATACCCGCCGGGCGTGCCGATAATTGTCCCGGGCGAAATTATCGACGACGACGCGATAAACGCGGCGCGGGAGTATCGTGACGCCGGAATTGCATTGCAAAGCGACAACGGAGAGCTGCCGCTTATATACGCGCGCCGCGAATAAAAATTTTAGTCTTTATATTTCGCCGCGAGCCGCTTATACCCCGGCAGAGCGGCGATAAACGCCACGGCAGCCAGCACGGCGGGAATCACCGCGAAATAGAACATAGTGCCGTAGCCGCCCGCGCGCTC
The DNA here is from genome assembly GCA_031255955.1 of Oscillospiraceae bacterium. Lineage (GTDB taxonomy): Bacteria > Bacillota > Clostridia > Oscillospirales > Oscillospiraceae > JAIRRO01. Next base: position 3,576 of record JAIRRO010000048.1, on the reverse strand, counting down.
CGCCGTGAAGCCCCCGAACAGCGGACCCAAGAAAAAGCCCAGATCCATACCGATATACAGCGTATTGGACGCCACGCCGCGCCGCTCACGCGGCACCACGCGCATAGACATCGCCTGCACCATAGGCTGCGCCGCGCCATACCCCGCGGCGGACACCACGGCGCCGACCAGCAGCATGGGCAGCCCCCGCGCCGCTCCGGCGATTATGAAGCTTGCGGCGAAGAGCGCCATCGACGGCAGGGCGACGCGCGTACCGTATTTATCGGACACCGCGCCCATCACGGGGCGGAAAATAATCAGCGCGACCGCCTGAACGGTGAAAAACGCGCTGGCGCCGACAATCGACCGCTCCTCCGCAAATTCGACGATAAACGCGCTGTACACGGAATATGCCATAATCAAAAACAGCATAATCGACGCCACGCCCAGCGCGCCGGAATCGAAAATATTTTTATACCATTTATCGGACAGCACGGGGCTGTCCTTTCGCGGAGCGTCCGGCGAGCTGAGGGCGCACGGAATCATGGCAAGCAGCATAATCGACATCGAATACAAAAACAGCATGCGGTATCCGGCAAGCTCATTTCCGCCGAAATATGTCTCGCCGAGCGTGCGCATCCACCCGCCGACGGCGGGGGCGATAGACATTCCGATAGACCCGCTGATGCCGTAAATGCCCATACCGGACGCCATTTTTTCGTTCGGCAGACTGTCGCCGATGCGCGTTAAAATGAGCGAGCCGACAAAGCTGTACTGCGCGCCGTTGATAAATCTGAACGCGATAAACAGCGGCACAGAGGGAAACAGCGCGTACCCCAAATTCGCCACCGCGCCGAGCCCGAATACGCCCATCATCAGCTTCCGCTTGTCCAGCCGCGTAATCATAGGTCCGGAAATCGGACGCATTGCCAGCGCCACGCCATAGAACATCCCCGTAAGAAAGCCCGCAAGGCTCATGCCCGCGCCGAGATATTCGGCGTATGACGCGATGAACGGGTGCGACGCGAAATGCCCCAGGCACAGCATCATATTGGCGAGTGCCGCGCAGATAAAATCACGATTCCAAACAGTATTTTTTGCAGTGCTATTTGTTGCCGCCGCGGCGAGCTTCCCCGGATCTTTTTTCAGCATATCAGTAAATCAGTTCCATTCCCGCCGCGCGCCGCGGCGAATTCGTATTTTTCGCTATTCTATAACAACCGTAGCAAAAACGCAAGCGGGATAAATCGCGGGTAAAAAACAGCTGTTGACAACACCCCTGTTTCGGCGTATAAATCTATCCTGAGAGGAGCGATGATATTATGCAATACAGAGCTATGCCAAATTCAAACGAGAGGCTCTCCGTCTTGGGCTTCGGGTGTATGCGGTTGCCCACGCCGCGGGGGCGGCAGGCGTCCATGCTGTCGACGATTGATAACGAGCGGGCGGCGGCGCAGGTCAGGCGGGCTATCGACGGGGGTGTGAATTATCTGGACACCGCGTTTCCCTATCACGCGGGCACGTCAGAGAGCTTTTTGGGCGAACACGTCCTGCGGGACGGCTATCGTGAAAAGGTCAATATCGCCACAAAGCTGCCCTGTATGACCCTCAGCTCAAGGGACGGCATCGAAAAAACCTTTCTCCGCCAGATGAAAAACCTGCGCGTCGAGCAAATCGATTATTATTTGCTGCACAGCCTAAACGGCGCCACGTGGGACAAAATGCTCTCGCTCGGCATCATAGAATTTATGGACAGAATCCGTCGCGAGGGGCTTGTTCGGCATATGGGCTTTTCCTTCCACGATTCAAAGGACGAATTTAAGCGGATAGTTGACGGCTATGACTGGGAATTTGCGCAGATTCAAATGAACATTTTGGACGAGCACGCGCAAGCGGGGCTTGAGGGGATGCGCTACGCGCATGAGCGCGGGCTTGGCATCATCGTTATGGAGCCGCTGCGCGGCGGCGCGCTTGCCCACGGCTTACCCGCCGAGGCTCAAAGAATTTATGACGACGCCCCGGTGCGGAGAACACCGGCGGAATGGGCGCTGCGCCGGGTGTGGAATCATCCCGAGGTGACGGTGGTTTTGTCGGGGATGAACGATGACGACAACATCGATGAGAATATCAGGGTGGCGACTGAGGCTCTGCCGGGCAGTCTTAGTCCGGAGGAGCTGGCTGTGATAGAAGGCTTCCGCGCGGCGTATATGAGGTCTCTGCAGGTGGGCTGCACCGGCTGCGCGTACTGTATGCCCTGTCCCGCCGGAATCAATATCCCACAGACATTTCTTGCCCTAAACAGCTATCATATGTCCTCAAAGCTGGTGGCAAGGGCGACACACGCGATGAGCGCCGCCATACAGACCAAGGATAAAAAAACGCACTGGACAAAAAGCTGCCAAGACTGCGGGCAATGCGAAAAAAAGTGTCCGCAGGGCATAAAAATTCGGCAAACCTTCGGACTTGTGCAAAAGAATCTGGAGGGCGCGGGTACAAAGGCGCTTGCCGCCGCCGCGCGTCTGATATTAAATCGGGGCGGAAAATAGGCGGCAAAATAATTTTAATCGAAATAATATTTGATTCGGACATATCATCGGACTTAGCTCCGCTTTTATTATGGACGAGGCTGTTAGCAGCACGGACGCGCCGAGTCCAATGGGCACGGGTCGCAGCTATTTTCAAATGATTTTCGGCGATTTATCGAAAATATCGGAGCATGCGTTTAATCCAAAGCACATAGCCGAGCGCGTGAAGGGCGAGCTGGAACCGGACTTTGATCTGTTTTTCTGCTGCGGCGTCAATGATTTTTTGGTGTATCCCAACCGCGATTTTCATTTTTATCTCAAGGAGCTGGGCATACGGCACGAGTATCGGGAGGGTCCCGGCACGCACGACTACGCGTTCTGGAACGAATGGCTGCGCATTGCGCTGGAGCGCATCTGCCCCAAGCCGCCTATGCAGGAAATGCCGTTCGTCATCCCCGCCGCGCCCCCGCTGGAGGAATAATCGGGATGAGGGGGTGCGGCATCCGCCGCACGCGCATTTCAAAGCGTTTTATGTGTTGTATTTCTCCCGTTGTGCGTCCCACATCTCTTTATACAGTCCGCCGCGCGCCAGCAGCTCCGCGTGCGTTCCCGTCGCCGCCAAAGCCCCCTTATCCAGCACGACGATCTTATCCGCGCTCACGATGGAGCGCAGACGATGGGCGATGACAATCACCGTTTTATTTTCGATCAGTTCCGCGATCGCGTCGTTCATCTTTTCTTCGTTTTCGGGGTCTATGAAAGCCGTAGCCTCGTCCAGCACGATCACCGGGGCGTTCTTGAGTATCGCCCGCGCGAGGCTGACGCGTTGCCGCTCGCCGCCGGACAGCTGTTTGCCGCCGTCGCCGGCCAGCGTGTGGATGCCATTTTCCAGCCGCCCCAAAAATTCACCGCACTGAGCTTTTTCCGCCGCGCTCAGGACTTCCTCGTCGGACGCGCCGGGTTTGCCAAGACGGATGTTTTCCAACAGGCTTATATTGAACAAAAACTGCTCCTGAGCAACGAAAGATATTTCGTTGTTTAACGCTTCCAGGCTCATTTCCCGCACATCCTG
>JAIRRO010000038.1 GCA_031255955.1 Oscillospiraceae bacterium | reverse complement strand
TCGGCGATGGGCTTCACCCCTATTCGCAAAGCCAATCCGCCGTGTTTTTTACGCGTATTCCGTCATAGCTCTCGACGAAGGTTTTATCGTTTGTTATAATAAACTTTTCGTGATTGTTTTGTATCGCCAGAAGCGGCGCAAGCTCGCGCTCTAAGGTTTTGGCGTCCCCCAGTGTCTCGCAGACCTGAATATACATTCTGTGGCTTGCCTTTTCCGCGATGAAGTCCACCTCTTTTTCGTCAACTTTGCCGACAAAAACATTGTAGCCGCGCCGCTTCAGCTCCAGAAAAACCACGTTTTCCAGTATATGCCCTCGATCCACATCGCGATAACCCAGCAGCATATTGCGCAAGCCAATGTCAACGATGAAGTATTTGCCCAGCGTTTTCAGCAGGTTTTTACCCTTGACGTCATAACGGCGGGCTTCGTAGAAAACATATGCCTTTTCCAGTGCGCCGATATAGCTCTCAACAGTGCTGGCAGCGGGAGCTCGCTTGCTGTTTTCCATGCGTCCCTCGCTGACCAGGCTGTTCGCGACTGAATTGGAGGATGTGGGGTTTCCCACGTTGTCAGCCAAAAACAGGATTATTTTTTGCAGCAGCTCCTCGTCCTTGATTCGGTTTTTCGCGATGACATCCTTTACTATTACTGTGTTGAAAATCCCGTCCAGCACGTCATTTACGCGGTCAACGCTCCCGCCCAGCTCCACGATAGAGGGGAAGCCGCCGAATTTGAGATAGTCCTCAAAGGTTTTATCGCTTTTTTCTATGCCGTGAAAGTCCAAATATTCTTTATAGGACAGCGGATAGAGCTTAATTTCCACGTACCGCCCCGCGATCAGCGTTGACAGCTCGCTTGATAAAAGCCTTGCGTTGGAGCCTGTGATGTAGATATCGCAGTCAAAGTCAACCTTGAAGGAGTTCACTGCCTTCTCCCAGCCGGGGACGTTTTGCGGCTCGTCTATCAGCAGATATGCCTTGCCGCTTTCCGGACGGTGGTTCGTGACGTAATCGTAAAAAAGGTTATAGTCGGATATATCCCGATATTTCATGCTCTCGAAATTTATATGAAGGATATTTTCATCCGGTATTCCGCGCTTTTTCAGCTCCGCCGCGAACAGCTGCAGCAGTGTTGACTTGCCGCATCTGCGGACGCCGACAATAACCTTGATGACCTCTTTATCAAGAAACTCCAATAGTGTATTCAGATAGCTCTGACGGTTTTTCAATGCACTCACCCCCGCGCCATAATACCACAATCACAGCCGGGCGTCAATAGTTTTTAGTTTTCAACTCAAAAACTCTCTAAATTTCCGAAGTTTTTGAGTTTGAATTCATTTTCTCTCGGGCGTCAATTCAGGCAGCCCGACGCAGTCGCTTCAGCCCTTGCAGTATTTCGCGCAGTCTGCGCGGGAGAACGATAACAATCATTTTTTTGACCATGCCTTTCCTCCGAATTTTTTACTCAAAATTTCCGCTTCATTTCGCGCATCATGGAATACCCCTTCAGCACCATAATCAGCCCGATGATGAACAGCCAGCATACGGCGGGCAGAACAGTGCTGCCAAGCAGGAGTATGCCGATACACATAATCACCGCGCCGATGGTTTGACCGATACCGCGTTTCATAAGCGTCCCGCCTTTCCTGTCGTCTTGACTGCGTTATTCTATGCGCCGGACGCGTGAAAGGTTCATTTATATTCGCGTGAGCGCGCGGCGAGCGCCTCGGCGTGCAGCCGCTCATAGCTGCGGTGGCGCGAGCGCCCGATATCGCCGCGCTCCACGGCTTGCAGAACGGCGCAGCCCGGCTCGCGCGTGTGCGCGCAGTCGCGGAAGCGGCATTTTCCGAGGTATGGCGCAAATTCGCGGAAGGCGCGCTCCAGCGACGCGGGGTCGCGCATTGACGCCTGTTCCGCGTCAAAGGAGGAAAAGCCCGGCGTGTCGGTAAAAAACGCGCCGCGTACATCGTATAGGCGTACATATCGCGTGGTGTGCCGTCCGCGCCCCAGCTTTTCGGATACTTCTCCCGTTTTTATGTCAAGCCCCAAGGCGTTTAGTATGCTGGATTTTCCGACGCCGGAGTTTCCCGTCAGTGCGCTTGTTTTGCCGATAAGCGCGGCGTGAAGCTCGGCTGTGCCTTCGCCCGTTTCGGCGCTGACGCGGAACACGCGGAAGCCCGCGCGCGAATATATGTCGAACAGCTCGTCGGCTGCGTTCAGGTCGCATTTGTTGAGGCAAATCACCGGCTCCGCGTCGGACAGCTCCGCCATCGCCGCCATGCGGTCGATTAAAAACGGATCGGTGACGGGCGGCGCTGCCGAGGCGACGATGATCATAGCGTCGATATTCGCCGTCGGGGGGCGCGTGAATTCGTTGCGGCGGGGGAGAATTTCTGTCACTGTGCCCTCCCCGTCGCCGTGCGTTTGGATAACCACCCTGTCGCCGACAAGCGGGGATACGCTCTGTTTGCGGAATTTGCCGCGCGCGCGGCACTCAATAACGCCGCTCTCGCCGCTATCCACATAATAATAACCCGCCAGCGCTTTTATAATAACGCCGCGCGCTTCGATGCCCGGGGTTTTTGCCGTCACGCGCTGTTTAACCGATTATCGACACGCCGCCGGGGAAGTCGCTGTCCGGCGGGGTCGCGGGCGGCATTTCTGTCGGTGGCGTCGGTGTTGGCGTGGGGGTGGCAGTGGGTGTAGTCGTGGGCGTTGTAGTTGTTGTAGGCTCGGACGGCGTGGGGGTGTCCTCGTCCGGGGTGGTAGTGGTGTCCGAGGGCGACGGCGCTTCGCCGTCGGGTCCGCTGGACAGCTGCAGCCATATCACCTCATGCTCCTCCACCAGCTCGCCCGCGCGCGTGTTGTACACCACGATGTCTCGCGCCGCCTCCCCTTCCACGTATTCAACGGGCAGTCCGACGGTCAAATTCAGGCTTTCAAGCTCCAGCTTCGCGGCGCTGTAGGTTTTGCCGGAGACGTTCGGCACTCTGACCATCGGTATCTCGGGACCTTCGGAATACTCGATATATATCGTCATATTCCGCGTAAGAAGCTCATCCTCTGACGGGACGGTTTTGATGACAAGGTCACGCGTTACGGATTCGCTTTTCACAGGCTGCAGCACAATTTCAAGCTCCAGCCGCAAATCCGGGTTGTCGGCTTTTATGCGCTCCACGGTGTTTTTCGCCGTTCTGTAGTCCTCCCCGATAAGATTCGGCATACGCGGCATCGGGCGCTTGCCCAAGGAGACGTAAAGCGTAACGGGTATTTTTTCGTCGGAGAGCATTTCGCGGTAATCGCGCTTAGGGCGCTGGTCATAGATCACACCGTCGTCATATACGTCGCTGTAGGTGGAGTCCTCCGCCAGCAAAAACTCATAGAACTGCCGATATTCATTGTCATACCGAACCTCGTCATAGCGCATCCCCACAAAGTCCGGCACCGTGATGTATTGGTCGTCGGGCGCGAACCAGTCCTTTACATTGCCCCAGATAAACAGCAGCGCCAAAACAGAAAGCGCCGCCGTCGCCGCCACGGCGATAAGCATTGCCGTGCGGAAGGTTCTGCCGCGGACAAATTCGCCGCGCCGCGTTTTGGCGCGCGTTGCCGTCTGCGCGTCCGGGGTTGTCCTGCGATAGCTCTGCTGTGTCTTTGACGCTTCGGGCGGCTTGGCAAGCGCCGCTCCGCCCGGAACGGGGCGCGTTTCGTCAATGGCGCGCGTTTCCGCCATTATCGGTGCGTATTTGAACACCGCCGACGGGTTTTTGCGGAATTCCTCAAGGTCGCGCAGCAGCTCGTCCGCCGTCGAATAACGCGCCTGAAGCTTGGGCTCCATCGCGTGCATTGTGATGTCCTCAAGTCCCTGCGGCACATCGGGATTTATATCCCTCGGCATAAGCGGTATGGCGGAGATGTGCTGAATGGCAACCGAAACGGGCGAATCCCCGACGAACGGCAGCTGACTGGTCAGCATTTCATACATCACGACGCCCAGCGAATAAATGTCCGTGCGCGCGTCCACCAGCCCGCCCTTTGCCTGCTCGGGGGAGATATAATGGACGCTGCCCAGCGATTCCTGCGTCAACGTACTCTGCGTTGAAATGAGCCGCGCGATGCCGAAGTCCGCGACCTTTATGCTGCCGTCCTTCAGAATCATAATGTTGTGCGGCTTTATATCGCGGTGGATGATGCCCTTTGAATGGGCGTGCGATATCGCCTTGGCGATTTGAATTGAAAAGTGCAGCGCTTCCTTCCAGCTGAGCAAGCCCTTGCGATTGATATATTGCTTCAGCGTGATGCCCTCGATAAGCTCCATCACGATATAGTCCGCGCGTATCGTCCGCGAAACGTCGTAAACGGCGACGATGTTCGGGTGAGAGAGCATCGCAACCGCCTGACTTTCCGTGTGGAAGCGGCGGCGGAAGTCCTCGTCGCCCGCCAGCTCCTCTTTTAGTATCTTTATGGCGACAAGGCGGTTAAGACGGTGACAGCGCGCCTTATAGACCACTGCCATCCCGCCTGTGCCGATTTTTTCGAGAATCTCGTACCTGTTGTCGAGAAGCTTACCGATATATTTGTCGCTCAAGTCCATATGAACAGCACCTCCAAGGTATCCCGCGCCCTTAAACCCTAATTATCACAACGGTTACGTTGTCCGGCGCGCCGCGGCGCAGCGCCTCGCCGATGAGCCGGTTGCACAGCTCGGAAAGCTCGCCCCCGCGCCCTGCCTCCTCCGATAGCTCGTCGCACGTCAATAAATTCGTAAGACCGTCAGAGCACAGCAGCAAATAATCACCCGTTTGCAGCGTCACGGGGAACACATCGGGATATGCCCCCGTCGCGTCGCCGAGCGCGCGCGTTATGAGATTTCTGTTCGGGTGGCGGCGCGCCTCACGCGGGGTAAGCTCCCCGCGGGCAACCATATCCTCTACGACAGAGTGGTCGCGCGTCACCTGAGACGCCGCCCCGCCGGATATGTGATATGCCCGCGAATCGCCGACATTCACCACAACGGCGCTTTTCCCGAACGCGACGGCGGCGACAAGCGTCGTGCCCATGCCGTGACATTCGGCGTCCGTATCCGCCCGTTCGCAGACGTCCGCCCCGGCGCGTCCGGTGGCGTCCGCAACCGCCTCGCGAATCGCGTCCGCGTCAGGCGACGCCCCGCCGCCCGCCTGTGACGCCTCGAAAAAGGCGTCAAGGCTTTCAAGAAAGCTCGCCGACGCTATGCCGGACGCCACTTCACCGGCGTTTGCCCCGCCCATGCCGTCGCATACGACGGCAACAGCCGTGTCGCCGTACATGCGCGTACCGAACGCGTCTTGATTGACGCGCCGCGCGCGTCCGATATCAGTTTGCCCGAAAATCTCCATAAGCGCTTGTTTCTCCCCCGCAACCGTCCCCGCGCGCCGCGCGCGGCTTCGATTACCCTTGCCCTGACCGCTCGGATGGCGCGCTTAGAATCCGTGACCGCCTAAGCTGTCCGCACGCCGCGTCAATATCCGCGCCCAGTCTGCGCCTGAACGTGAAATTGACGTGTCCGTCGGTCAATATTTTTGTAAACGCCGCAACGCTCTCCTTGCTGCTTGGACGAAGCTCGCGCTCCGCCACGTTGTTCAGCAGAATAAGGTTGAGGTGCCACGGCGCGCCGCGCAGCAGCCGACAAAGCTCCCGCGCGTGCCGGATAGTGTCGTTTACGCCGTCAATCAGCGCGTACTCAAAGGAAATGCGCCGACCGGTTTTTTCGAAATACCTGCGGCAGGACGCCATTAAGGCGGCAACGCCCCCCGTCTTGTTTACGGGCATAAGGCGCGTGCGCGTGAGGTCGTCCGGCGCGTGCAGCGAAACCGACAGCGTCAATTGTAACCCCAAATCACCAAGCTTGTCAACCTTTTCTGTAAGACCGCACGTTGAGAGCGAAATATGACGCATCCCGATATTCATTCCGTCGGCGTGCGAAGCAAGCTCCAGAAAGCGCAAAACGTTATCATAATTATCAAGCGGCTCGCCGATTCCCATCAAAACGATGTTAGAAATCTTTTTGCCGCAATCCTTTTCCGAAAAGATGACCTGATCCAGCAGCTCTGACGGGGTAAGATTCCGCGACAGCCCGCCGAGCGCGGAGGCGCAGAACGCGCAGCCCATTCGGCAGCCCGCCTGACTTGACACGCAAATCGTGTTCCCGTGCCGATAGCTCATAACAACGCTTTCGACGCGCTCCCCGTCGCGCAGCCTCCAAAGATATTTTATCGTGCCGTCAAGCCGCGATTCGCGGCGGCGCTCCGGCTCCGGCGGCGCGAGATAATACCGCGTCTTTAATTTTTCGCGCAGCGCCCGCGAGAGATCTGTCATCTCGTCAAAGTCGCGCGCGCCGCGAGTCAGCCACGCGAAAATTTGCCCCGCGTGAAATTCGCGCTCACCCAGCAGCAGCATTTCGGCGCGCAGCTCCGTCGGCGTCATGGACTTGATATCGGCAAGCATTTCGTTCACGCGCCCCTCCTTTTGAAAACGGCGTAATAGAAGCCGTCGCCGCCGTCGCGGTGCGCGTACAGCGACGCTTCGCTCTGCAGCTCAAATTCCGCGCCGCGCCGCCGCAAAAATTCCGCCGCGACATCCTCGTTCTCGCGCCGCGGGAACGTACACGTCGAATAAACAAGCGTACCGCCCCTTTTAACATATGACGCGCAGTTGGACAAAATGCCAAGCTGAAGCTCCGGCAGCCTCGCCGTGTCAGCCTCTGTCTTAAATCGAATCTCCGGTTTTTTGCGTATCACGCCGAACCCGGAGCAGGGGACGTCCGCCAAAACGGCGTCCGCCAGCTCAAAAAGCGACGCGTCCGGTATCGCGGCGTCCGCCGCGCGTGCCTCGATGATATCAATGCCCAGCCGCCGCGCGCCCGATTCGATAAGATCAATTCTGCCCGGCGTGTCGCAGGAGATGATTCTGCCTCGACCGCGCATTGCAAGCGCAAGCGCGAAGGATTTTCCGCCCGGCGCGGCGCAAGCGTCAATAACCGTATCGCCCGGCTGCGCGTTCAGCGCCAGCGCCGCGCGCGTGCTTGACGGGTCCTGCACAAAAAATTTTCCTGCGCGAAACGCAGGCAACGCCGTGATATCCCCCGCGCCGCGCAGCTCCAGCGTGTCGGGGATTATGGCACGGCGCGCGCCTATTCCATACTCGCGCAGCTCGCGCTGCAGCTCTGCCGCTGTAATTTTAAGCGTATTGACGCGCGCGAACACGGCGGGCTCGCTGTTGTTGGCGCGCAGCTCCAGGGCGGCGTCAGCCTCGCCCAGACGCGATATCAGCTCGCGGACAAGCCACAGAGGGTGGCTGTATAAAATGGAGAGGCGCTCAGGCTCGGTTTCGGCGTTAATTTCCGGCAGCCCGCCGTCCGCCAGCCGACGCAGCACCGCGTTGATAAAGCCCGCCGCGCGTGGATTAAGCCGACGCCGCGCGGCTGAAACAGCCTCATTTACAGCCGCCGACGGCGGAATTTTATCAAGAAACGCCAGCTGATAAACCGCCGCGCGCAGAATATCAAGCGCCGGAGGCTCAAGCCTCGACAGCGGCGACGAGGACGCCGCGGCAATATAATAATCGCACAGCGCTGTGTTTCGCGCCACACCGTAGATTATCTGCTTCGCCAGCGCGCGCTCACGCGCATCCGTAAGCGGCAGCAGACGGCGGTCAACGGCGTCCCGCAGCGGCATTCCGCGTCTGTATTCGCGCAGGGCCGCGTGGGCGGCGTCCCTCGCCGACGGCGCGCCCTTGGCGTGTTTGTCTTTTTGATCAATCATATCAATGTAGTATACACCGGTTCGCCGCGAAGTCAAGGATGAGGGGTGGTGGGCGTTGTTGACTGAAAATTGCAAGTTTAATTGCCCACCAAAAATCCCCAGAAACACTAAGCCGCGAGAATCATATCGTACGCCGATTTGTGATTGAACAACCGTCTCGGATAGTTGTTCATCCATAGCTCAATACGCTTGATGTCGTCGTTTCTCAGTTTACCTATGTCCATCCCCTTGGGTATGAATCTTCGTATGAGCTTGTTTTGGTTTTCGTTACTCCCCCTTTCGTATGCGCTGTACGGGTGTGCGTAGTAGCAGACTGTTCTTTGCTCTCCGGGCTTCAGGCAGGAGCGCTCAAGACCTGCGCTGTCGAGGAACTCGCTGCCGTTGTCTGTGGTGATGCTCTTGAACCGTTCTTTGAAGCTGCCCTTCTCCTTCCGCTCAAGCTTGTCGAGCGCTCTCGTCACGCTCTTTTGCGTCTTGTCGGATAGCTTGACGATGATCTCCTCGCGATATTTCCTTTCCGTCAGCACCAGCAGGCACGCCTTCGTTGCTCCGACTACGATGTCCATCTCCCAATGTCCGTTTTCTTCCCGCTTTTCGATCCCCGCCGGGCGTTCTTCTATGCTCCTCCCTTTCAGATTGTTCAGCGCCACTTTTCGCTTCTTCTTCCACCTTCCCTTCTTCCTGTCTTTTTTCACCGGTAGGTCTTTGTTGCTGAGGTTCAGGAAGTCTCCTCTGTCTATCATGTTGTACACTGTTTTCGTACATAGCGTTACTTCAAATTCAAGTCCTTTCGCTTTGATTTCTCCGATTGCGGCGTCCGGCGAGTACTTGTCTTCGCCTATCCGTTTCTCCAAGTGTCGCGCAAGCTTGTGGTCGCGTCCTATCTTCAGTCCTCGTCCTTTGTTCATTGCTTTCGCTTCGTGCCTCGCTTGCGCTGTGTCTGCCATATATATCGCTTCCACGATGTACATGGGTTCGTTTTTCTTGTTGCTTGGGTTTATTCGTTTTTGTTCTACTGTGCCGAGTTTGATTTCGCGTTCTATCGTTCGTCTGTCCCGGTCCAGTTGCGTTGCGATTTCCTGCACTGTGTGCTTGGCTTTCGCCAGCGCTTCGATTTTGTATCGTTCTCCTTCGGTTATTTGTTTCCATTTCCTTTTCTTTGTGTTATCATTGCTTTGGTCCATCCGTCGTCACCTTCCTGTTGCTTTTTGGGTTTCGCAACTTTAGTGTAACAGGTTTTGATCCCGGATGGACTGCTTCCTTTTGGGCATTTAATTTTACAACTTACCTTTTTGAGTTTCCCCAAATGTGCGTTTGTCGATGATGTGAACCATATTGGGGAGAAGATATTTCCCTGATATGGTGCTTTCGCCGCCGGAAGCCTGACAAGCCGTAGGCAAGGAAGGCTTCCGGCGGCGGCTTATGCCACCCCCCTTGGATCGCGGCAAGCCGCTCACGCGGGCTCTTGCGCCCCAGCGTCC
>JAIRRO010000025.1 GCA_031255955.1 Oscillospiraceae bacterium | reverse complement strand
ATCGCATCGGAATCATCAACGGCAAGCCCGGCAACCTCTTTGACCCGCAGGGTACCGCGTCACGCGCGGAAATCGCCGCCCTGCTGCACCGGTTTGTGCTGCTGCTGGACGGCGACGCCGAAGGGGACAGCGCGGATTAATCACAATAAATAAATAAAAGATAAACGGCGGGGGTTAAACCCCCGCCGTTTCTCTTTCAAGCTCTCTTTCAAGCTCAACTTCAAGCTCAATCGCACCGTCCCGGACTACGACGCGGACGCGGTCACCGGATTTTAATCGTCCGTCCAGCAGCCTTTCGGCGGCTAAATCTTCAATTGCCGATTGGATAGTCCGCCGCAGCGGGCGCGCGCCATACACGGGGTCAAAGCCGCGCTCCGCCAAGAGGTCAACAGCGTCGCTGTCAAAGCTGATGTCTATCCCGGCGGCGGCGACGCGCTGACGCACCGTTTCAAGCATCCCGAGGCTTATTTCGCGGATATTCTCCTGCGTCAGCTTGCTGAATACAATTGTGTCGTCGATTCTATTCAAAAATTCGGGTCTAAACGTCTTTTTCAGCTCGTCCATAACAGCCTCGCGAATGCGCTCGTTCTCGTTATCGACCTCACCGGCAGAGAAGCCCAGCTTTTGGCGCTTTTCCGTTATGCTCCACGCCCCGACGTTAGAGGTCATTACGATGACGGTGTTCTTGAAATTGACGCGCCGCCCTTGCGAATCGGTGAGAATACCGTCCTCCATAATCTGAAGCAGCATATTGAACACATCGGGGTGAGCCTTTTCGATTTCATCGAACAGCACGACGGAATACGGTTTGCGGCGAACCTTTTCGGTCAGCTGACCGCCCTCGTCATACCCGATATATCCCGGCGGGGAGCCGATAAGCTTTGATACCGTGTGCTTTTCCATATATTCCGACATATCCATCCGCAGCATCGCGTTCTCGTCGCCGAACATTGCCTCCGCCAAGGCGCGGCACAGCTCTGTTTTACCGACGCCTGTGGGTCCCATGAATAAAAAGCTGCCGATGGGGCGTTTGGGATCCTTCAGTCCGACGCGTCCGCGCCGTATCGCCTTGGAGATAGAGACTACTGCCTCGTCCTGTCCGATTACGCGGCGGTGCAGAATTTCCTCCAGCTTCAGCAGTCTGGAGCTTTCGTCCTCCGTCAGGCTGGTGACGGGTATGCCCGTCCAGCCGGATACAACGGCGGCGACGTCGTCCGCGCCGACACTGCCGCGCTCGCCGCTTCTGGCGGAGTCCCATTTCTCCCGCGCTGCCGCCAGCTCGTCAGACAGCGCCTTTTTCTTATCGCGCAGCGGCACGGCAAGCTCAAAGCTTTCGCTTTTGATGGCGGCGTCGATTTCGTTGTTCAGTTGCTCAAGGCTGGATTCCAAATCCTTCAGATTGGGCGGCAACTTCATGCTGTTCATCCGCACGCGTGAGCAAGCCTCGTCCAGAATATCGATGGCTTTGTCCGGCAAAAACCTGTCGCTGATATAGCGCCCGGAGAGTTCCACGGCGGCGGTAATAGCCTCGTCCGTGATTTTCAGGCGGTGGTGAGCCTCGTATCTGTCGCGCAGACCCTTCAGAATGAGAACGGATTCTTCCTCCGTCGGCTCTGACACGGTGACGGGCTGGAAGCGGCGCTCTAAGGCTGCGTCCTTTTCGACGTATTTGCGGTATTCGTTCAGCGTTGTCGCGCCGATTACCTGCATTTCGCCGCGCCCCAAGGCGGGCTTTATGATGTTCGCGGCGTCAATTGAGCCTTCCGCCGCGCCCGCGCCGATAAGCGTGTGCAGCTCGTCGATGAAGAGTATCACGTTGCCCGCTTTTTTAACCTCGTCGATGGCTGTTTTTATGCGTTCCTCAAATTCGCCTCTGTATTTCGTCCCGGCGACCATTCCGGATAAATCCAGTGTGACGATGCGCTTGTCCGTCAGCGTTTCGGGGACGTCGCCGGAGACAATTTTTTGCGCCAAGCCCTCCGCCACGGCTGTTTTGCCGACGCCCGGCTCGCCGATTAGCACGGGGTTGTTCTTGGTGCGGCGGGAGAGTATTTGGATAACGCGCGAAATTTCTTCGTCGCGCCCGACAACGGGGTCAAGGCGTCCTTCCTGCGCCATATCGGTGAGATCGCGTGAGAATTGGTCAAGCGTTTTCGTGTTGTCGCTCCGCATACGTCCGGCGGTGACGCGCTGCGGTCCGCCGTTCGCGCGGAACACGTTTATAATGTCGCTGTAGAGCTTGTTCGCGTCCGCGCCGGAGGAACGAATCATCTTCGCCGCCGTGCTTTCGTATTCGCGCAGGATGCCCATCAAAAGATGCTCTGTGCCGATATAGCTGTGCCCGAGGCGGTGCGCCTCCGCGTGGGCAATTTCAAGTATTCGCTTTGCCCGCGGGGTCAAGCCTTGCGGCTGGAATTCGGCGCGTCTGCCGCGTCCAACCAGCTTTTCCAGCATCGCGCGGATTAAATCGGCGTCAAAGCCGTTCTCGCGCAGGATTCTGGCGCCGACGCCCGCGCCCTCGCGCGCTATGCCCAGCAGCATATGCTCGCTGCCGACATAGCCGTGTCCGAATTCTGAGGCGGCTGTCTGTGCCAGCTCAAAGACGCGGCGCGAGCCTTGCGTAAATCTGTCGTCGTACTTCATTGTGTATCAACCCTCCATTGTGTTTACTTCTTCACGGCGTTTGATTTCCTCTCTCAGGCTTATCGCCCGCTCGTAATCCTCTGCCGCCGCGGCGGCGCGCATCTGCTCACGCAGGATGTTGGTTTCGCGCATACGCGATAATTCCGCGTCCGCCGCCATATCCTCTCCCGCCGGAACAGGGGCGGGCGGGGCGTCAGGTAAGGCTCCGGGATTTGCCCCCGGCGGGAAGGGGAACCCACCGGGACGCTGCTGCCTCCCCCCGCGAAACGGACTGAAAAACCGGCTCATCAGGTTATCAGGCTCGTCAAAAAATCCGTCGAACAGCCCGCGCGCCATAAAGCCGCGCGAATCCAGATAACCCAGCTTTTCCGCACATTCGTGGCAAAGGTGCGTTTCCGTGATGCTCCCGTTGATGTTTGTTCTTTGAAAGAAGCTGGCTTCGTTCTTTCCGCAATGACCGCATTTCATAATGTATATCCTCCTTAAAAATGTAAGTGAAAAATTTAAAAATTAGATTCCTAAAGCTCAAGATTTATCAGCATCTGTTTAAGTATACCCGCCCGCAGGACGCCTCTTGCCTCACGCGGGGCGGATCGCAGCGCCGATTCCCCGACGGCGGAGAGCATCACGCGCGCGGCGCTCTCTGAAATTACGCTGCTTTGCGCGAGGTTTGCTACAAGCGCGGCTGCACAGCGCAGGTCAATTGCGTCGCCGATGGCGTTCACGGTGTGCATCACAAGGCGCTCGGGGTCGGGGTTTACGCGTGTGATTCTGATGTAGCCGTTGCCGCCGCGCCGCGATTCAACAATATATCCGCGCTCGGGGGAGAATCGCGTCGAAATGACATAGTTGATTTGGCTCGGTACGCAGTTGAATTTGCTGGCAAGCTCCGCCCGCTGGATTTCGGCGCAGCCATCGGACTCGGAGAGCAGTCCGCCGATAAAGCCCGCGATTACGTCTGATATGCCCATATAAATTTTGCTCCTTTCGTTTTATTGTACGTGCTGTCGCACGGGGAACGCACCTCTCACCCCACGCGGCAAGCCGCGCGGGGACCCCGACTGCGGGTGCGACGGGGGATTGCGTGCTGACTTTGACTTTCTTTGACCTTGTGCGTTATTATAGCAGCGGCGGGCGGGGGATGCAACATCGGTATTTGACTTTATCTGACCAATATCCCGCGCTATGGGTGCTGTAACACTGCTTTTCTTAAAATTTCGCAGTATTGCTTTAATTATCGCCGCCGCATATATAATCAGCCGCGCCTTGACCATAATCGAAAAAATATTTTTTGCCGGACTTGCGTTAAATGGAACCGTATGTTATACTCTTTTCATAAATTTATCCGAAAGGAAGTATCATCACATGAACAAAGCTACAGAACTTCTAAAGGCTGCGGGTACGTTTTACCTTGCAACGGTCGAGGGCAATCAGCCCCGCGTCCGTCCGCTGGGCGCCGTCGCGGAGATTGACGGCAAGACGTACATATGCATGAACAACACCAAAAAGGTGTTCGCCCAGTTAAAGGCGAATCCCAAGGCGGAGTTGTCCGGCATGGTGGGTCAGGACTGGTTCAGGATTACGGCAAACGTAATTCAGGACGATCGCACGGAGGCGCGCGAGGCTGTTCTGTCCCAAAACGAGATGCTGCGCGGTATGTATAAAGCCGACGACGGCATTTACGAGGTCCTCTATCTCGCGGACGCGAAGGGTGCGCTTGAGAGCTTTTCGGGCTCCAAGGAAGAGTTTTAGAACTCAAAATTAAAGAAAAGGGGAAACATACATGTCAACAGTTAATACATTTCTTAACATCGGAGAACTTGAATTGCAAAGAGCGGGCATAAAGTCCGACGCTTTCAAGGGCGAAACCGCGGTTGTCACCGGCGGCGCCAGCAACATCGGTCTCGGCTATGCGCGTTCACTCGCGGGTGCGGGCGCAAACGTGGTTATCGCAGACCTTAACGCCGAAGCCGGCGCTGAGACGCAGCGCGTCATCAACGAGGAAAACGGGCGCGACTGCGCGCTGTTCGTCAAGACGGACATCACCTCTGAGGCGGACGTCAAAAATCTCGCGGCGAAGGCTTTCGAGAAATTCGGCAAGGTGGACATCCTGATAAACAACGCGATGAATATGCGTCTTAACGGCAAAATTCTGGAGTCGCCGATCAGCGACCTTGACCAGTCCTATGCCATCTCCGGACGCGGCGTCGCGCTGGCGATTAAAGAGTTTGTGCCCGGTATGCAGCAGCGCAAGCACGGCATAATCACGTATAGCGCCACGCAGTTCCACTATGCACCCCCGATGGTCGGCGGAACGGTTTATTGCGCGGGTAAGGCTGCCGCCACCAGCGTTGTGATGTCCGTCGCCAACGAGCTGGGTCCCGTTAAAGATTCCGGCATCAGCGTGTTCTGCCTCTGCCCCGCGGGCGTTATGCGCTTTGACGCCTCCAAAATGCCGCCCCCGCCGCCGCCCAAGCCCGGCGAGCCGGAGCGCCCGAAGTTTGACTTTGAAGCGTTTGCCAAGATGATGACAACACCGGAGCAGAACGGCGCGGCGATGCTGTTCAGTCTGCTGCACGCGGAAGAGCTGCACGGCTCGGGCGTCATTCATAACGATGTGTTTAAGGCTATGGGCTATCCGTTCTCCGATCCGAAGCCGGTGGAAATCCCCGGTGCGCCGCAGTTCAGAAGACTCACTGACCAAGAGCTGACGATGGTGTTCTGCGAGATGGGCGACGGCTTCGCCAGCTGAAGAAATTTCGGCAAGCAACACACAGGCAGCCTAATATTTGGCTGCAAAAATCTAAATAATTAAAATTATGAACAAGGAGATATCGCATGAGGAAAAACAATAAGCAGGTGAGTGTGCGCTGACCGGGAGGTTTGCGTAACACGAATCGGAACACAAGCCTCCTGAAATGTGAACACTACATTTAGGAGGATATCCCGTGAACAGGGAAAATAAAAGGAAAACGTACCAAAAGGGGTACAACAAGACCCACGCCAGCACCAACAGCTTTAAGTGCCGGGTCTGCGGACGCTTGATGGTGCCGGAGGGCGCCGGAACCGACCACAGGAATCACTGCTGCAATTGTCTGTGCAGCGTACACGTTGACGATGAGCCGGGAGATCGCGCTTCAAGCTGCGGCGGAATTATGGATCCGGTCGCGGTGTGGACACGCCATAACGGCGAGTGGGCGATAATCCACAGATGTCGGCGTTGCGGCAAGCTCAGCTCCAACCGCATAGCGGCGGACGACAATCCGATGAAGCTGATGTCCATTGCGATGAAGCCGCTGGCTTCGCCGCCGTTCCCGCTGGAGCGCATTGAAGAAATGACGCGCCTGATGGGCGGCGACGGTGTAATGGCAGGGGAATGAAACAACAAAGAGAGGGGCAACCGCCCCTCTCTTTGCGCGTGAAATTGCTGTTTATCACATAACCCGGCGCGTTACGCCTGACGGATATATCTGATGATGTCACGCAGCTTGGGCGGGTTGCCGTACATCATTACGCCGACGCGGTATATCTTCGAGCTTATATATCCCGAGCCGAGTACATAGACGCAGTTTAGCGCCAGAGCGATGATTATTTCATACACAGGTACCTCGGTCATACATATGCGGACAAACATAATCATCGGCGACAGGAAGGGCACGAACGAGCAGATTTTAACGTGAATCGCGTTCGGCACCATAAGCCCCGACATTGCAAGCAGGAACGTTGCCACGACAAGCAGCATCGGAACAGAGTTCACGCTGCTGGCGTCCTCCATACGGCTGACGGTGGAGCCGAGTCCCGCAAAAATGAACGCGAAGGAGAAAAACCCGAGCAGGAAAAACACAACGGCGTAAACGAGAATACCCGCTGAAAAAGCGGAATTGATAATCCCCGCGATCATCGGGGACATTGCCTCCCAGCCGCCAAAATTAAGACTGAGCGTCGCCGCCGCCGCCAGCATAAACGCGCCGAATTGCGTAAGTCCCGCGCAGCCTGTTCCCATCACCTTGCCGAACATCAGGCTCATTGGCTTCGCGGAGGTGATAAGAAGCTCCATCGCCTTAGAGGATTTTTCCGTCACGACAGAGGTCAGAATCATTTGCCCGTAAAGCACCGTGGACATATAAAGCAGGAACACGATGACATACGCCAGCCAGTAATTTTGAAAGAAGCTTTTACCCACCGTGATAAGCTCACCCTCCGGAGCCGCGCCGAGTATGGCGGCTGATTGCATGGGGGAGAGTCCCGCTTCCAGCATCGCCGTTGTCTGATACACGGCGCGCACCATGGCGTCCGTCGCCGCGGCGTTTGTGGAGGCGTCCGCGATGCTGTTATGCTTTTCATACAGGGTGTAGTGCAGCCCGTCGATAGCCAGCGCCATTTGAAGCTCGCCATCCTCGATTTTCTGCTCGACGCCGTCAAGCGATGTCAGGCGGATCCATTCGCGTCCGGGCAGATACGCAGACAGCACGATGTTGTCATACAGCCCGGCGGGGTCGTATACCGCCGCTTTTCTCAAATCCACCGGCTTGGCGTCGGAAGCGTCG
>JAIRRO010000013.1 GCA_031255955.1 Oscillospiraceae bacterium | reverse complement strand
CTGACATTTGTTAATTTTAGCTGTACATATCTGGACTTGATGCACTGCTATACAGTGCTAAAGCAACTGCCTCAGAAAGGGTTAATGTATTACCGCTACATCGTGGAAAAAGAAAACATAGAGTGAATGCGGCTTGCTGGCAAAAATAATCTGCAGGCGTTTAAATAGCTTCGGAGGAAAGGAGAAAAGCTTGATGAAAAAATTGAAAAAACCGCTGCCCAAACACTCGGAAGATGTGTCTGTGTACATTGACTTTGCACAGATAGGAGCAGCGATTGGAGGGGCAGTGTCGACAGCGTATAACGCATCCGAAGCGTGGGCTCAGACATATATTGCGGTTATACATTAGGAACAACGCATACGGCTCCTTCTGAAGCACAGGCTAAAATGACGGCAACGCTTTCTGATTTGAATTTCGCGTTATGGGCGCTCGTACCCTATACGATAGCGCGGAGCGGACAAACGCCTACTGGGTATCGCCAACTCACTCCGCGAAAAACATCAAACTGAATTTGAAAAATTAAAGTCAATGCGCATTTTCGACACGCCGGAGCATATGAAAAAAGCGCAAGCATTCGGATTACAGCATATGTTTCTCTCGGACGGGCTTTTCATCATTTATGCACTTAACAAGCTTGTCGAGAACGGCAAACTAAAATTACCGACAGAGGAACAACGTAACTCTCTCGGCGCGGTCGTTTTGACCGGGAAATAATTTGCTTCGGATAGTTGTTTCCATTTGGTCCATCCGGCGTCACCTTTCTGTTGCTTTTGTGTTTCGCAGCTTCAGCGTAACAGATTTTGACACCGGATGGACTTTTTCTTTGGGCAAGTTGTTTTACAGTTTATCGACAATGTCCCCCCCCTGCAAAAAAATCTTGCGCTCCCGCGCGGCGTGTGGTATACTCATGCCAGCAGATGAATAAGTCTTCAGGGCAGGGTGAAGCGGCGCCATACGGCGCTCGCGTATTCCCGACCGGCGGTGATACGGCGCTTTGATTTTTAAGCAGGTCGTTTAGTCCGCGAGCCGAGCGTTTCCCGCTGAGCCGGGCGCGCCGGGCATGAATCGGTGAGAAGCCGATACCGACAGCTATAGTCTGGATGGAAGAAGATTGCGAAGCTTTTTTGTTTTCGCACCCGAAGGCGTTTATTCGGGTGCGAAAATTTTTTTGGAGGTTTTTACTCATGAAATCAAAGCTTCGTCCAATCACAGTGTCCGCCATCCTATCCGCCATCGGGTTCGTACTTATGTTTTTCAATTTCCCCATCCCGATTATGCCGAGCTTCGTCAAGCTGGATTTTTCCGATTTTCCGGCGCTCATCGGCGCCTTCGCGCTGGGTCCCGTTTACGGGGCGGCAATCTGCCTTATCAAGAACATCCTGCATTTTATCTTGGACAACAGCGGCACCGGAGGCGTCGGCGAATTCTCAAACTTCATTCTAAGCGCGAGCTTCGCCGTCTCTGCGGGGTTGATTTACCGTCTGACGCACAACAAGCGCGGGGCGGTAATCGGGGCGCTGTTCGGCGCCCTTATTATGGGGTTTATCAGTATTTATTCCAATATGTTCATCGTATACCCCTTCTATTACAATATGCTTCCGAAGGAAGCCATACTCGGTATGTATCAAGCGATTTTGCCCGGTATAGAATCCGTCGAGGAAAGCCTTGTCGTATTCAACGCTCCGTTTACTGTCGTAAAGGGACTTATCTGCGCGGTGATTACGATATTGATATACAAGCCGATATCGCCGCTTTTGAAGGGCAGGCGTTAACGCGCCGGAAGCCGACGCCCGCCGCGATGACGTAATAAATTTTTACGGGCGGCGGGTGTAACACTTTCGCGTCTCCGGAATAGTATAAACCGTACCTGCGATGTTGGGGTATCCCGAAAAAAATATTCTATCCGGAGGAAGATAACTATGTGTCTTAACAACATTTTCGGAGGCAACGGCTACCTGTGGATCATCGTCATCCTCATCGTACTGTGCTGCTGCGGCGTGCTGGGCGGCAACTGCGAAAACAACGGCGGCGGAAACAACTGCTGCTAAGCCGAACCTCTGACGCCGGAGCGCGCAAGCCCCGGCGCCGAAAAAATCCCCGCCGCGTCCGAAAGGATCGCGGCGGGGATTTTGCTGCTTTATGCTTATCTTTTTTTCGTTTCCGGATTATTGCCGCCGGGACCTCAGCAGCTCTATCTCGCGCGCGTATCCCGGAAGCTCGTTCGGCGTTTCAAGATAAAACGGAAGCTCCCGCAGAGCGGGATGATTGATTACGGCGGCGATGACGTCAATGCCCAGCGTACCCTCCGCCAGCTTTTCGTGGCGGTCGTGGTGCGAGGCGAAGGGGTATTTGGAATCATTAAGATGAACAGCCCGCAGCCGGGCAAGTCCCACCACGCGGTCAAACTCCGACAGAACGCCGTCAAGGTCGCGAGCGATATCATAGCCCGCGTCATAGACGTGGCAGGTGTCGAAGCACACCCCGAGGCGCTCCCCCGCGTCGGCGCTGTCGATTATCCGGCGCAGCTCCTCAAAGCGTCCGCCGATTTCGCTGCCCTTGCCCGCCATTGTCTCTAACAGCACAGGCACCGTGCCTTTCGGCTCCACGGCGAAATTCAGGCATTCGGCGATAAGCTCAATTCCGCGATCTACCCCCTGCCCGACGTGACTGCCGGGATGAAGGTTATACATCGCGCCGGGGATTTGCTCCAGCCGCAGCAGGTCATCCCTCAACGTCTCTCTCGCAAATTCGCGGACATTTTCCTTTTCCGCGGCGGGATTTAACGTATACGGCGCGTGTCCGAGCGGCGTTCCGATGCCGCGCTCCGCCGCGAACGCGATGTACGCTTCAATGTCCGCGGGGAGCCATGCCTTGGCGGCGCCGCCGCGCGGATTGCGCGTGAAGAACTGAAACACATTGGCGCCGATGGACTCCGCCGTCTTCGCCATCGCGAGAAAACCCCCGGAGGATGAAATATGGCTGCCGATTTTGAATTGCGCCGAAGCCGGGTTCATAGCCGTTTCGCCTTACAGTCCGAGGATAATTTTTGCTGTTTCGTCGCCCGTGTCGGTCAGATACGGGATTTTTGTCTCGCGCTCGGTTTCGCGGTTTGCGGAGAAAAGGTCAGAGCGCGAAATTTCAGAAATCTTAAAGCGGCGCGCGCCTGCCATAAGCTGCTGAAGTCCGGCGGTAAGCTTGTCGGACAGCGTCCATACGCCGATGGCGCCGAGCGGGATGTTTTTCATCTCGTCCTTGCCGAGCTTCTTTTCCACGTCGAAATATCCGGCGAAAAGCTCTTCCGGCGTCGCGGACGGATTCTCTGAAACCGTGTTCGGCAACGAATCCCAGTTGCCGTTTAAGCGGTCGCGGCGGTCGGGATACAGCGCGCCCTCGATATTTGCGCCGAGGAAGCCCGGAATCATAAGCGCCCTGCCCATGCAAATAAGCTTTGTATACGGCGCACCGAGCGCCAATGCCTTAAAGATATGATCCTCACGCGCAAGTCCGCCCGCAAACGCAAGGTCAACCACGCGCTGACCCTTTGCCGCGAGAATGGACGCGTATTCATAAGCCTTAGAGTGCAGATTGATAGAGGGGACGCCCCACGTCTCCATCATATTCCACGGGGACATTCCCGTGCCGCCGCCGGAGCCGTCAATGGTCAACAAGTCAAGCTTTGCGTCGGAGGCGAATTTGATTGCCATCGCCAGCGCTTCCATACCATAAGAACCGGTTTTCAGCGTGATGCGCTTATAGCCGAGGCTGCGCAGATAGGCAACGGAATCCATAAAGTCACGCTGCACAGCCGTATAGCTGTCGCGATCTGTATAGCCGAGGCGGCTGTGACGGGCGAAGGTCTTGATAGCGCCGTTTTTAAACGCCGCCTGAACTTCCGGCTTCATCGGGTCGGGGTCAACTATGTACCCGCGGTTTTTCAGGAACTGCGCATATTCCAAGCTTGTCACTTGAATTTCTCCGCCGATGTCCTTTGCGCCCTGTCCCCATTTAAGCTCAATTACCACCTTGTCGCCGTATTTCTCTATGAGATACTCCGCGACGCCGTTGCGCGTATCCTCGACGTTCATCTGGACGATGATTGCCCCGTAGCCGTCGTAATAACGCAGATAAACATCAATGCGGCGCTCAAGCTCCGGCGCGGATTTGATTCTGCCGTTTTCAAGAATGGACTCCTTGTCCACACCGACGACGTTTTCGCCGATTACAATCGGGAATCCGACTATGGCGGCGCCGACGGCAAAGGATTCCCAATACTTCGCGGCGATGAATGTTGACCCGAGCGCACCTGTCATAATGGGAGCGCGCGACTTGGTGATAAGCTCATTCCCGAACGAGGTTTCAACGGAAACATTCGGGAATATGCAATCGTCGGCGTTGTTTGACGCGATACCGTGCGCGCCGTAGTTATAGCCCTGTATGCGCAGGTTGTTGTAGCACACGCCGATGTGGTTGATGTTCGAGCTGCCGGCTGTAACCGTCCCGAAATCGCGCGGATATAGCAGCTTGCGTCCGCGAAGCGTGGAGAGCCACGTTTCGCATTTGCCCCGACAGTCCGCGCGGCAGAGCGTACACAGCCCTGATTCCGCGGGGTTCCCCCGGTTTGTGGTGTTGAGAACGTCATTGTTCTTTTGGTATTGGATCATAATTATTCCCTTCCGATTTGATAATATTATTTCCATATACGCCTTCGTATATAAAAACCTTTGTTGTGCGGCGCGCCGCGTTTATTCCATTGACGTTGCATTATTATACAACAGTCCCGCGGCGATTTCAAGCTTAATTTTTTATAGATGCGAATATTTACAAATAAAAAAAGCGGACGACAAAATGCCGTCCGCTGTGTTACTGAGAATATCCACTGCCGCCCACTGCGACGGCAATGCCAAAATGCTGCTATGCTACTGTGATGACAACGTTTTCCGGCAGCGAGGACATCGGTTGATCCGGCACCAGTCCCGTATAGTTGCCGGGGTTGGACGCCAGCACGAAGCACACGCTGTTACCCGTCGCGCCGAGCGCTGCGCTGAAACCATTGATGTCCTCGACGGCAACGCTTTCACCGGCTGCTATATCCTTTGTGGTCATGGTGAACGCCGCGTCAAAGGCGGTAAGTTGAGTCGCCGCCGCGAAGGTCACGGTTGCGCCGTCATCAAAATACAGAGCATAGACGAAGCCCGGAGTTCCGAACGCCGAGAGGTCAAACAGATACCAGTTTTCCTGAACGCCTGTCACAGTGAGCTCGATGGTGTCAGCGACAACCGGAGCGCCCTCATCGGGGGCGTCAACAGGAGTTTCCTCTTCAGAAGGCTCTTCGTCCGCGGGAAGCTCTTCGTCGGGGGTCACTTCGTCTGCGGGAGTCTCTTCGTCAACAGGGGTTTCCACCTCGGGGGAGACGTCTTCGACCGGTGTTGTCTCCTCCACCGGCGGGGGCGTGGTGTCATCGACACCCGGGGCGGGGGTCTCCTCGCACGCTGCGAGGGCTGCCACAAGCATCAGTGACAGCAGGATTGCAAGAATTTTTTTCATTTCAGGGTTCCTCCATTTTCATTTTCGCTTTTTCATTTTCGCGTTTTTTGCCGTTCGCTCGCCGCCGCGCCTTGTGCTTGCCGCTTCTTTTATATCTGTTATGTCTGTAATCGCAGGCTGGTTTCTTTGTTTAAGTACACGGGAACGATGGTTTACACTCCGGCAAGAACGCATTATACATCACCGCAGGTGCTTTGTCTACACGAATTTCGGCGAAAAATCTTAATTTTTTATGAATGGTAAGCCTTGGCGATCTCGACAAACGCCGCGCGACGCTGTATAATCAACGCGTTCCCGACTGTAATCGGGGAAAACGAAAATTTGAAAGGGGCATTTGACAATGGAGAAGGTATCCATCAATGCAATTCACGAATTCTGCCCGCAGGCAATGTATCTCTATGGAACATATAAGGAGGACGGCAGCCCGAATTTTGGTCTGTTTTCGTGGTTCGGCTATTGCCTGAATGACGGCGTTCGTATTATGGCGTCGGTCGGCTCCGGTAAGCTGACAAGCGACAGAATCCGCGCCGCGGGGGTGTTCTCCGCCAATCTTGTGTCTGAGTCGCTGCTGCCGCTGGCGGATTATTGCGGTCATACGATGGGCTATGACGCCAAGAAAATGGACGTTCCCGTAAGTGTAGAGAAGGGCGCCGTGCTGCCCGTGCCTGTACTCAGCGACAGCCCGTGGACATATGAACTGGAGGTTGAGCAGACCATCACGCTAAACGGAAGCGATATTTTCATTTGCAAAATCCGCAACGTGCTTGTGGAAAAAAGTCTGCCGGACACGGACAAGCCGTTTGATGAGCGTCTGCGCTCCGCCGCGCCCGCCATCGCCTTCGGCGGGGGCTATTACGCCGCGCTGAAGGACGCCACCATCGGCAAATGGGGCGACTGGAAAACAGGGGTATAACAAAGCGGTATTTTATTGCGCCATACTGCCCTGCGGCTTCCGCTGCACGTGCAAAACCAAAGGGTGCATTGCGGTGATGAGCTCACTCGTCCTGCAGCGCGGCGTAGCCTTCCTCGCCCGTTCTGACCTTGATGACGTTCTCCACGTCGTAAATAAACATTTTGCCGTCGCCGACGCTGCCCGTATACAGCGCCGCCTTTACGGTGTTCACAAGCACGTCCGTCGGTACTTTGCATATTACGATATCCAACTGCACCTTCGGTAACAGCCTTGTCTCCACCCTCGCGCCGCGGTAAACCTCCGGTTGCCCGCGCTGCATACCGTATCCCAGCACGTTTGTGACCGTCATACCGGTGATTCCGATAGCCTCCAGCGCCGCTTGCAGCCCGGAGAGCTTGTTTTGGTTTGTGATAATCGAAACGCGCGTTATCTTGGCTCCCGGTGTCGCTGTGTTCGTCACGTGGACGGCAGCGGGCGCGGACGCGGGCGCTGCGCTTTTCCCCGTCGCTGCCGCGGCGGGCATAACGGCGTCCCCTCCGGAGCCTGACATAGCGGGCGCGAGGGCAGTGAAGTCCGGATACGCAAAATTCCCGTGCTCGCTGATATCCAAGCCCTCTATTTCCTCCTGAAGCGACACGCGGATTCCAAGCGTCTTTTTAATCAAAATCCATATGAGCAGCGACACAGCAAACGTAAACACCGCAACGACGGCTATGCCGATCAGCTGTGTCCCGAGCAGTCCCGCCCCGCCGCCGTAGAACAGTCCGTTTGCGGGGGAGAGCGTCGTCACCCCTTCTTGCGCGAACAGTCCCACGCAGATCGAGCCGAACACACCGCACCCGAGATGCACGGACGTCGCGCCCACGGGGTCATCAATTTTTATCCTGTCGAAAAACAGCACCAAAAACACCACGAGCGCACCGGCGATGGCTCCGATAATGACAGACCCGCCAACGCTGATATATGCGCAGCCCGGCGTGATGGCGACAAGCCCCGCGAGACAGCCGTTTACGGTCATGCTGATATCCGGCTTGCCGATGAATATCCACGCCGCCGCGGTGGACGTGAGCACGGCGACGACAGCCGCTGTGTTTGTCGTGACGAGTACGTGCGCCACATCGCCGGGATTTTGAAAGCTCATAGTTGAGCCGGGATTAAACCCGAACCAACCGAGCCACAGCACAAACAGCCCTATGACAGCAAGCGACATATTGTGTCCCATTATCGGGTTCACCTTGCCGTCCTTGCCATACTTGCCGTGACGCGGACCGAGAACCAGCACACCGGCAAGCGCCGCCCATCCACCCAGCGAGTGAACCGTGGTGCCGCCCGCGAAGTCCTGAAATCCCAGCTTCGCCAGCCAGCCGCCGCCCCAAATCCAATGCCCGACGATGGGATAAATAACAAGCGTCAGGAAAAATGAAAATACGATAAACGATATGTATTTGATGCGCTCCGCCACCGCTCCCGAGACGATGGTTGCCGCCGTGCCGCAGAACACAAGCTGAAAGAAGAATTTCACCCAAAACGGGACGTTTGCCGACAGCGTGTATCCGGCGTTCTCCAGCTCCGCCGTGGATTTTCCGAGAATCCACAAATTTTGTGTGCCGATAACGGGGTTGTCCCCGCCGAACATAAGTCCCCAGCCGAGCAGCATAAATCCCAGAGACGAGACGGCGAACACGATGAAGTTTTTTGACAGGATGTTTACGGTGTTTTTCGCGCGCGCGAATCCGGATTCAACCGCGGCAAAGCCGAGGTTCATAAAAAACACCAAAATCGCCGCCAGAACCACCCACAGGGTATCAATCAAAGAATATTCCATAATACATTGTTCCTCCAAATTAAAAATCTTTTATATATAAAAACGGCGCGCGTTTTCCCCTCCTGCCGCTCGGACGGCCATCGGATGAAAACACACGTCGTTGTGTGTGAAAAAAGGGCGTTCACCGCGGGGAGAAACCCCCGTTCAGCGAACACCCTTGTTCGTTTGCTATGATAGCATATTCAAAATCGCTTGTCAACAATAAAATTTTACAAATTTTATTGTTATAACGGGATTAGGGCTTAAGTAGCGAAGCGAGCGAACCCTATATCACGCTGTAAAGGATTTCCCCGTAAGACGGCATCGGCCAATACTTCGCCGGGGTTATAAGCTCCAGCTCGTCCACCACGGCGCGCAGCTCGTTCATAGCGGAGAACACACGCTCGCGATAGGCTGCCGCCAGCTTCGCCGAATCGGTAATGCCGCGCACGGCAACGGTTTCCTCCTCAAGCTCCGCAAGCTTTTTCGCAAGCGAGGCTGTGAGCTTGGATATCCGCGCAAGCAAGCCATCCTCGAGGGAATTGTCGTAAGCGCTCAGCTTGCCCTTGAGCCGCACAAGCTCCGCTACCTCGTTTTCATACGTGATGATCGCCGGAATGACTTTTTTATTAACAAGGTCAATCATCGTCAGCGCCTCAATATTTATCGTTTTGGCGTAGTTCTCAAGGAAAATTTCGTGCCGGCTCTCCAGCTCTTTGGCTGTGTAAACATCGTTTTTCGTGAACAGCTCGATATTCTTTTTCGTGATGAACGCCGCAAGCGCCTCCGGTGTGGTCTTGAGGTTCGACAATCCGCGCTCACGCGCGTCCTCTATCCACGAATCATCATAGCCGTTGCCATTAAATATGATGCGCTTGTGATTGCGAATTGTCTTTTTTACGAGCTTCGCCACATCGCCGATGAAGTCCGACGAGCCCTCCAGCTTATCCGCAAATTGCGATAAAACCTCTGCTACGGCTGTGTTCAGAACGATATTCGGCTCTGCAATTGAAACGGTTGAGCCGAGCATACGGAACTCAAACTTGTTCCCCGTGAACGCGAAGGGTGAGGTGCGGTTGCGGTCTGTCGTGTCCTTCGGGAAGTGCGGCAGCACCGTCGCGCCTATCTCCATTTGAATTTTTTCCTTGCCTTGATACGCGGCGCCTGTATCTATAGCCGTCAGAATGTCGTTTAGCTCTTCGCCGAGGAATATGGACACCACGGCGGGCGGCGCTTCATTCGCGCCCAAGCGGTGGTCGTTACCTGCTGACGCCACGGAGATACGCATTAAATCCTGATAGTCGTCCACGGCTTTGATGACGGCGACAAGGAATAACAGAAATTGCGCGTTGTCATACGGCGTTTCGCCCGGCTCCAAAAGATTTGCGCCCGCGTCGGTGGAGATTGACCAGTTGTTATGCTTGCCCGAGCCGTTTATTCCCGCGAAGGGTTTTTCGTGCAGCAGGCAGACAAGTCCGTGTTTGTCGGCGATTTTCCGCATAAGCTCCATCGTGAGCTGGTTGTGATCCGTCGCGATGTTCGTCGTGGTGAATATCGGGGCAAGCTCGTGCTGCGCGGGGGCAACCTCATTGTGCTTTGTTTTCGCCAGAATCCCCAACTTCCAAAGCTCCTCGTCAAGCTCCTTCATAAATGCGGATACGCGCGGCTTCAGCGCTCCGAAATAATGGTCCTCAAGCTCCTGCCCCTTTGGCGGACGCGCGCCGAACAGCGTTCTGCCGGTGTATATAAGATCCGGGCGCTTTATGTATACCTCTTTTGATATCAGGAAATATTCCTGCTCCGGTCCCACCGTCGTCGTAACGCGCTTCACTTCCCCGTTGCCGAACAGCCGCAAAATTCGCCGCGCCTGTTTGTCGATAGCCTGCATAGAGCGCAGCAACGGCGTCTTTTTATCAAGCGCCTCTCCGGAATAAGAGCAGAACGCCGTGGGTATGCAGAGCGTCCCGTCCTTGATAAATGCGTAGCTCGTCGGGTCCCACGCCGTATAGCCGCGCGCTTCAAATGTCGCGCGTAGCCCTCCGGACGGGAAGCTGGAGGCGTCCGGCTCTCCCCGTACAAGCTCTTTGCCGGAGAACTCCATAATGATTTTTCCGCCGTCCACGGGTGAGATAAAGCTGTCGTGCTTTTCCGCCGTTATGCCCGTCATCGGCTGGAACCAGTGCGTGAAATGCGTTGCGCCCAGCTCCGTTGCCCAGTCCTTCATCGCGGACGCCACGACGTTGGCGACGTCAAGCTCCAAGTGCGTCCCCTGCGAAATTGTCTTTTGCAACGCCTTGTAGATGTCCTTTGGGAGGCGGCTCCGCATCACAGAGTCCCCAAACACCAAGCTTCCGAAAACCCCGGGTATGTCTCTCATAAAAATATCCCCCTGTTAATAAAAAATAAATGGTGCCGCCGGAGCCACTTTCACCCCGACGCCGTAATGGCGCGCGGTGAACTCCGGCGAACACCATTGTTCGCTGACGGCTATAATAGCACTCCCCGTCGGCGTTGTCAAGCCTTTTTTCGTAAAAACGGAAAAATTTTTAGGATACGTTCATTATCCCGCTCTATCCCTCGCTGATAAGTCTGCCGAGGACGGTGTACGCGCAGTTTGACCAGCTGCAGCCGTAGTACATACCGGCGCCTGTTTTGGGGTCGATGAAAAACGGGAAATTTGTTTCACCGAGGGTTTTGCAGTAGTTTTCCGCCGCCGTCTTGGCGATCGCGCGGTGTCTTGTATCCCAAAGCCCCGTCACAATATACAGCATAGCCGGGGGCAGGACGCAGCCGCGTCCCCAGCCGAACGGCGAAAACAGCGGGCTTGTCATCTTCTCAGAGGCTATTCCCCAAGGGCTGAAAAACGTCTTTGTGTCCGACAAATCGGCGACGAGCTTGTCCAAAATCTCCTTCGGCAGTCTGTCGCCCAGAATCACCGGCATATAGTGAATGATGCTGTCCGAATAGATAAGCTCGCGCGTTTCCGGAAGCAGCCCCGCGAAACGCTCCCCATCCCACAGGACGCTAATCAGCTGCGAAAGCGTGTTTTTTGACTTTGCTTGCCACGCGGCAAGCTCGCTCTGCGGCTTTCCGAGCGCCTTCGCCAGCTCCGCAGCGGCTTCAAATAATAAAATCAAATAAGCTGCAACATCCGGCGTCGTAATTTCAAGGTGATTTGCCCACAGCGAGCAATCGTCCAGCCCTGTCTCGTCGCTGTGGATAAGCGTCGGAAGTCCGTCGCCGTCCTCGTCGCGGCAGGTTAAGAACCAGTCCGCCCACCTGCCAATGCCGTCATACAGCTTTTCCACCCGCTCGCGCGAGCAGGCTTTCAGCAGGTCAAAGCGCTTCATTATCTCCAGCACCGCCCAACCGTGCATCGGTGGCTTTACCATCAGCGATTCGCACTGCATATCGTCATACATATCGGGCAGCTGCCCCTGCGCACCGATGCGGTCTATCGGACTAAGCAGCAGGTCAAGCGCGAGGTCGGTATGCTCTGCGAGCGCAACGGCGTTTTGGCACAGCTGCCACTGCGACGCCATAACCCCCGCGAACATTTGAATCATCGTATGCCGTGCCGCGCCGTATGGAGAGGTGAGAAACGACCACAGCGTGTACTCACATTCCTCGCGCGTTTTTTCATACGGCTCCGCGAACACAGGCATCGCTTCGATGAATTCGTCCCAATCGGCTTGCATGGACGCCCTTGCCCCGGCATATGTCGGATATGTATCGCGCACGACGCCGCCGTAGGTGGATTCCTCCATAACGAGCGTAAATCTGCCGTCCGGCGCCGGATGCGTAACGCCGTAAATCTCCCCGCTTGTGAGCTTCTCCGGATCCCAAGGCGAAGCGCCGTCGTTAAAATCAAACGATGAGCCCTCCAAACCCTTGAACACCACGGAGCAGGTCAAGCGGAAAAACGCCTCCCACGCGCCGTTCTTACGTTTATGGACGGTTTCGTGCTGTGCCATAGTTTTTTCAAAGCGCAATCCCATTCCGGGGTCGCCCTCCGCGAGTATCATCGATGTTCCGGCGAACGTGAATCGGATATCGCCGCGCTCTGTTTTCAGCGTAAGCTCCGCCGGGCGCGCGTCCAACGTGTGCGGCAGCTTATCGCCGTTGTATGTCGCCGATATTGTGATTAGCCTGTTTTTGTCCGGCGCAAGCGCCGCCATACCGTGAAGCGTTCCGAGATAGAACACAGGCTCGGAAAACTCCGGCGGCGCGCCCGGCATAACCCCGAACTGAAACAGTCCGAACCACGCGCCGCGTCTCTTGAACATTTTCCCCTCTATACTGACGGGTTTCGTGTGTGTTGACATGTGACATGCTCCTTTTTTATGATTTTCCCGCTCCGGCAACGGTTTTCACGGATATTTCTACTGTGCTGATAATATTGCAATTGCGCGCACCTCTCCCGTCACGCTATTTACTCCCCCGCTGCTATGCGAATTGGCGCAGGAAACGCAGGTCGTTTTCAAATAACAGCCGCAAATCGTCAATGTCATAGCGCAACATAGTCATCCGGTCGGCGCCGATTCCGAACGCAAAGCCGGAGTATACATCGGGGTCAATTCCCACGCCCGCCAGCACCTTGGGATGCACCATACCGGCGCCAAGCAGTTCCAGCCAGCCTTCCCCCTTGCACACACGGCAGCCCGCTCCGCCGCAGGATACGCACTGCACATCCACCTCGCACGACGGTTCTGTAAAGGGAAAATGGTGCGGGCGGAAGCGCGTTTTTGTGTCGGCGCCGTAAATGCGTCCGACAAGCGCGTTTAGCGTACCCTTCAGGTCGCCCAGCGTGATACCGCGGTCTACCACAAGCCCCTCTATTTGATGGAACATCGGCGAGTGCGAGGCGTCCACCTCGTCGCGGCGATACACCCTGCCGGGCGAAATTATTCGTATGGGCGGGCGGTGCGTCTCCATATACCGCACCTGCACGGGTGAGGTCTGGCAGCGCAGATGCACAGCCTCGTCCTGCGTGATATAAAACGTGTCGCTCCATTCGCGGACGATGTGGTTCGGCGGGATATTCAGCTTGTCGAAATCGTAAAGCGACAGCTCTACCTCCGGTCCCTCGGCGATTGTAAAGCCCATGCTTATGAAAATATCTCGCGCCTCGTCAAGCACTATGCTCATCGGATGCCGCCGTCCGGGTTCAATTTTTTTGCCCGGCGCCGTGACATCAAGCTTTTCGTGCAGCAGACGTTGCGTCAGCGCTGCGGCTTCAAGCTCACTCCGGCGCGCCTCAAGAGCGTTTTCGATATCGGCGCGCACGCTGTTGGCAAGCGCTCCGATAACGGGACGTTCCTCCGCGCCAAGCGAACCCATCTGCTTTAATATCGTGGTGATTTTGCCCTTCTTGCCGAGATAATCCACGCGCAAGCCTTCAAGCTCGCGCGTGTCCCGCGTTTCGGTCAGCTCCCCAAGCGCCGACTGGCGCAGAGCCTCTAATGTATCCTTCATAGTCAAGCTCTTCCTTTCGAGTATTCGTCGATTATTCGTCCAGCTTCAATACCGCCATAAATGCCTCCTGCGGTACCTCCACGCTGCCGAGACTTCTCATCCGCTTTTTGCCTTCCTTTTGCTTCTCCAAGAGCTTTTTCTTGCGGGTGATGTCTCCGCCGTAGCATTTTGCCAAAACATCCTTGCGCAGCGCCCTTATCGTCTCGCGCGCAATAATTTTACCGCCGATTGCCGCCTGAACCGGTATCTCAAACAGCTGGCGCGGGATATGCTCCTTCAGCTTTTCCGTGATGCGACGCCCACGGGCATAAGCCTTGTCGCGGTGTACGATAAAGCTCAGCGCGTCTATGACCTCACCATTCAGCAGAATATCCAGCTTTACAAGCTCTGAAGCGCGATAGCCGGACAACTCATAGTCGAGGGACGCATACCCGCGCGAGCGGGATTTTAAGGCGTCAAAAAAATCGTAGATAATTTCATTCAGCGGCATTTCATATCGCAGCTCAACGCGCTGTTCATCCAGATATACCAGTTCTTTATATTCCCCGCGCCTATCCTGACAAAGCTCCATAATGTTCCCGACATATCCCGACGGGCAAATAACGGATGCGCTGACAAACGGCTCCTCCGCCGCCTCTATCAGCGACGGGTCGGGGTAATTTAGCGGATTGTCCACCATCACGCTCTCGCCGTCGGTTTTCGTCACGCGATATACAACGCTCGGCGCGGTTGTTATCAAATCCAGTCCGTATTCGCGCTCCAGCCGCTCCTGAACAATCTCCATATGCAGCAGCCCCAAAAATCCGCAGCGGAAGCCGAAGCCAAGCGCAACAGAGCTTTCCGGCTCAAAGGACAGCGCCGCGTCATTTAAGCGGAGCTTTTCAAGCGCCTCGCGCAGATCGGGATACTTCGCCCCGTCCGCCGTATAAATTCCGGAGAACACCATAGGCTTTGCCGCCTTGTATCCGGGCAGCGGCTCCGACGCGGGATTTTTCGCAAGCGTCACGGTATCGCCGACGCGCGTATCGGCGACGTTTTTTATACTCGCCGTGAAATAGCCCACATCGCCCGCGGACAAAACCCCGCACGGCTCCAGTCCCATCGGACGCATATGCCCGACCTCAACAAGGTGACAGTGCGCTCCGGTTGACATCATCAAAGCATCGTCCTCCGCGCGCAGCTCGCCGTCCATCACGCGGATATATACAATTACGCCTCTGTAGGCGTCGTATTGACTGTCAAATATCAATGCCCGCAGCGGCTTTGCGGCGTCGCCCTTCGGCGGGGGTATGCTTTTCACGACGCCCTCCAGCACATCTTCTATACCGATGCCGTTTTTCGCGGATATTTCCGGGGCGTCCTCCGCCGGTATGCCGATGATGTCCTCTATCTCCGCCTTGACGCGCTGCGGCTCCGCCGCCGCCAAGTCGATTTTATTCACCACAGGGAAAATTTCTAAATTATGCTCAAGCGCAAGATATGTGTTCGCCAGCGTTTGAGCCTCCACGCCCTGCGCCGCGTCCACCACAAGAATGGCGCCCTCGCACGCCGCAAGGCTGCGCGAAACCTCATAATTAAAATCCACGTGTCCCGGCGTATCGATGAGATTCAGCGTATATACCTCACCGTCGCGCGCCCTGTAGCCCAGTCCCACGGCGCGCGCCTTAATCGTGATGCCGCGCTCGCGCTCAAGCTCCATATTATCCAGCAGCTGACTCTCCATATCGCGCGCCTCCACAGCCCCGCAGCGCTCGATTAAGCGGTCTGAAAGCGTGGATTTGCCGTGGTCGATATGCGCGATGATTGAAAAATTTCTGATGCGCTCCGGGTTCGTCATTCGGCGGCGCCTCCGCCTCTTTTACCGCCGGGAGTCTTTTCGGCGGCAGCAGCGATAACGACCTCGTCGCCGTTCTTTTCCCCGCCCTCCGCGTTTCTCGCCGCATCGTACAGCGCAGCCTCGGCTTCTCTGATGTCAAGATGTACGCGCGGGTCATACGGGCAGTTGGGGTCCTCTGTAATTGCGCGCACATTACGGACGGCGGCGGCAAGATAACGCGCCGCGAGCGACGCCGTTGTCTCGCCGAAAACGCTCTCCACATATTCAATTGTCTCTGTCACGTCGCCGATAAGGCGCGCCTCGCACTCCGGCATATTTCGCTCGCGCGCGGGGTGCCCCAGCAGCTCGTCCGCCGTGACGCCGTAAAACCTTGCTATCTTTCGGACGCTGGTGAGCTTGGGCTGCCGCGCGCCGTTTTCGTAGTGCGACAACAACGCCTGCGATATACCCAGCTCTGCCGCGGCGCGGCGCTGGCTCAGCTTGCGTCCGCGACGCAGCTCCTGTATCGTTTTCGCAAAATCCGAATTCATACGACAGCATTTCCCTCTCAACAGTATTTTTTCTTTTAATTTTCGATTTTCGATTCTTGTCCGCGGACTCCGCAGTCATGTCGGGTGTAAGTAATAATCCCCGAAGCGGCGCGTTTATTGTGTCTTGCGCCAATGATAACACGCCTTGCGTAAAAATTCAAGCGGTAACGCAAAAAAATTAGCTGCTTTGCCCGGACGCCCCGTTTTCAATCAGCTCAAAAAGCCGCGAGACAAGCTCCTCCTCACTTACCCTTCCGACTATCTCCCCGTGGCAAAACAGCGCTCCGGTGCCGTCCCCTCCGGCAATGCCGAAATCCGCCGCGCGGGCTTCTCCCGGACCGTTCACGGCGCAGCCCATCACGGCAACTGTGATATCGCGCTCTTGCGGCAGTTTTGATAACCGCCGCTCTACCTCACGCGCCACTGTGAGCATATCATATCGGCAGCGCGCGCACGTCGGGCAGGATATTAGTCTGGGTCCCGAGCCACGCAGTCCGAGCGAGCGCAAAAGCTCCACGCCCGCGCGCGCCTCTGTCTCCGGCGGCGCTGTCAGCGAGATTCTTATCGTATCGCCGATGCCCTCCATAAGCAGCGTGCCTATTGCCGCCGAGGAGCGGATAATACCCGGAAATTCCATCCCCGCCTCCGTCACGCCGAGATGCAGCGGGCAGTCCGTC
>JAIRRO010000006.1 GCA_031255955.1 Oscillospiraceae bacterium | reverse complement strand
GTCGCCCACGCGGACAAGCACCTTTTTGATCTGACGCGAGGCGTCAATGTTCACCGCCCACGTTTCATTTGCCGTGACGACGCCTGTCACGCGCACCGCCGTGGAGATTTCCCCGCCATAGGCGCTTTGTCCGGAGACCTCCGGCAGCGAGCGATTTAATATCGTGTGTGAGAAAAATGTCAGCGCCAGCAATGCCGCTAAGAAGATGATGGCGGCGTTTTTCACCCACGCCCTGCTAATTGTTTTCATTTTAGAACCATTCCTTTCGTTTTACCCTTTTAATCCGCCGGAGTATGTGATGCCTTCTATAAGATATTCTTCGCCGTACAGGAAAAGCAGTATCGCCGGAACCATATAAATCGTCGCTACGGCGAACGCCAAGCCAATTTCGCCCGTGTTTATTTGCGACAGGAATACGCTGAGCGGCTGCTTATCCGCGTCCGGCATCATAATAAGTACCTGCTCTACCATATTCCAATAGTCGATGAATACGAGTATCGCCACGGAGAACAGGCTGCCCTTGCACATCGGCAGGCATATCTTGCTGAAGATGTGCCACTCACCCGCGCCGTCCAGCTTCGCCGCCTCAATAAGCGAGTACGGAATCCGCCGCATACCCTTTGTGAGGATAAACACGGAGAAGGGCGCGAACACGCCGGGCAGGACTATCGACCAGCGCGTGCCTAATATCCCCAGCGAATCAGCTACCAGATAGTTCGGCACCAGCGTCACCTGATACGGCATCAGCATAACGAATATGTACACGAACAACAGCAGCTCCTTTATCCGTCCACGCGTTCGCATAAAGCTGTACGCCGCCAGCGCCGCTATCGCCACCTGAAACACGACGATGGGCAGCACCAGAATCACAGAGTTCCAGAATTTAAGCAGATAATCCGGGCTTTTCAAAAACGTCGTGGCGTATTGGGAGAAGGTGACCTTATCCGGTATCAGCTTCAAATTCACGCGCTCCGCGATGAATTTTTTACCGCCCTGATCGTTTTTCTCAAACACCGCGCCATAGTTTGAGGTTATCTCTGATTCCGTCATAAACGAATTGGCGAAGGTCAGCACCGTGGGCATCAGGAACACCACGGCAAACACGCCGCACCACAACGCCGCAAGCGCGATGCGTATCGCGCGGCGTCTCCGCGCCCTAACCGCGCGGCGCTCCGCCAAGGTAAGCGGAGCCTTTGTCTTGCGGGCAAGCTCCCCTGTCATTGCTCCACATCCTTTCCCAATCGTCCCTCGACGATGAACAATATTCCGATGATAAGCGCCATAAATAGCCCCATTATAATCGCCGCCGCGGAAAGCTTCTGATAATCCAAGCTCTTAAACGTGTTGTTCATAAAGTGCTGCAGCAGATAAAGGTCTTCATACGGATAGTCGCCGGTCAGCAGATACACCTCGCGGAAAACCTTGAAGGAGTTGATAAGCGAAAGAATCGTGACGAACAGCAGCGTCGGCGTCAAAAACCTGAATTTTATCTGCCAAAAACGCCGAAGCGCGGACGCCCCGTCCACCGCCGCCGCCTCAAGCAGCGCCTTTGGGATATTGCTGAGCGCCGCCATGAATAAAATCATATTGTAGCCAAGGTTTTTCCACAGGAACAGCACGACGATAATCACGTGGCTGTAGTCGCTTTTCATCCAGTCGAACGGCGTGACGCCGATGCTTGCCAGCACACCGTTAAGCGCCCCGTTATAGTCGAAAATCACCTGCCAGATAAGCACGATTGACGCCACCGGAACCATCATCGGGCTGAGGAAAAATGTTCTGAACTTGCTTTTTCCCGGAATTTGCGCCTCCAGCAGCATCGCCAGCAGCAGAGACAGCGCCACGGCAAGCGGCACCGCCATCACGGAAAAGCGCGCCGTGTTGCCCGCCGCGCGCCGGAACGCGCTGTTTTCAAACACCTTGATGAAATTCTCGATACCGACGAAATTGTTCGCTATCGGGTTATCCACAAGGGCATAGCGGATTATCTGCGCGAAGGGCGCCACGAAAAACACCATCACGCCGACAAAGCTCGGCAGAAGATAGCACATGGAGATTAGCTTCTCCGCGCGCGTTGACTCTCTCATGCGTCATCACCGCCGTCGGCTTCCGCAATGGCGTCCGCGACGCCCGCCGCGATTTGATCGGCAAGCTCTGTGTCATTCCCGGAGCTGATGTCCGTCGGCGCGTCGCCGGTCTTCACTGCGGGCGGCGCGGCTTTTTCAGTGGCAGGCGGCGCCCCGTGGCGGCGGCGACCTGTTACTGCCTCGCCCGTTTCCGTATCAAAGATATGTATCTTTCCGGGCTGAATGTCAACGCTTATCCGCTGCCCCCGCGCGACAGGCTTGTCGTTAAACTCGCGCACGATGAAGCGCAAGCCGCCGGGGAAATCGACGTAAATATTCGTCTCCGCGCCCAGCGCCTCAACGATGTCCGCCGTACCCCCGCCGAAGCGGCTTTCCGTGTCGTCCATCTCCGCCGTGACGCCCAAATGCTCCGGACGTATGCCAAAGGTCACGCGGCGCCCGGTTAAGGCAGCCAGCTCCGGACGCGAGGCATTTACACCCGTCAGAGAGATTAAATGCTCTCCGCCCTCGCCGAGCTTTGCGAAATATTCTCCGCCGCGCTCGATTATCTCGCAATCGGCAAAGTTCATCCGCGGCGAACCGATGAAGCCCGCTGCGAACACATTAACGGGATAGTCGTAAATATCCTTCGGACTGTCCACCTGAACTATGCGCCCGTGATTCATAAGCACGATGCGATCGCCCATCGTCATCGCCTCTGTCTGGTCATGCGTGACGTAGATGAACGTGGTTTCCAGCTTCTTGTGCAGCTTTACGATTTCCGCGCGCATATCCGTGCGGAGCTTTGCGTCAAGGTTGGAAAGCGGCTCGTCAAGCAAAAAGACCTCCGGATTACGCACCATCGCGCGCCCCAGCGCGACGCGCTGAGATTCGCCGCCGGACAGCGCGCGCGGCTTGCGTCCCAGCAGATGTGTGATGCCCAGCATTTCAGCTGTCTCCCGCACGCGGACGTCTATCTCCGCCTTTTTTACGTGACGCATTTTCATGGCAAACGCCATATTTTTGTACACCGACATATGCGGGTACAGCGCGTAGCTTTGGAATACCATTGCGATATTCCTGTTTTTCGGGGGTACGTTGTTGACAAGCGTGTCTCCGATGTACGCCTTCCCCTCTGTGATGTCCTCCAGCCCGGCTATCATCCGCATTGTCGATGACTTTCCGCAGCCGGACGGACCGACGATAACGACGAATTCCCTGTCCGCAATTTCAAGATTGAAATTATCCACAGCACGGGTTCCGCCGCCTCCGGGGTAGACCTTTGCTACGTCTTTTAATGTGATGCTCGCCAAACCTTCACCGCCTTTTCTAAAAAATATTGCCCAAAACAGGCTGCGCTCCTTTTTCCATATTTCCCATATTTTCGCATTTCCCACATTTCGGAGCAGATTAACTAAGAGACGTGAATTATAATATCACGGCTTTGTGCTAAAGTCACGACTTTATAAAATAATTCATTAATTCTAAAGATATTGCGTGGGGTAACCATTTTCGCGCGCAAAAAAAGCAAGGGGTATCCCCCTTGCTTTTCAGGCGTTTTTTATCGTTTTGCGCGCTTTTTCGCTATCCGTGTCGAGCGGCGTTGTCCCCGGTTTCCGTCGCCCGCCGCGGCATTAAGTCAAGCTGCCTGACGCGGGATAACAGCGCCGCGCCGACAAGCACCACTATCACGTCGGGAACGCACCACGACGCGTTATAGCTGAGCGAATACACCCAAACGCTTGTGTCCTCCGGCGCGTATGCGCCCCATATGAGTATGCCTGATAAAAAGCTGCACAGCAGACGCACAAGTCCTGTAATGGCTATGCCCGCCATCAATGCCGCCGTTCCGGCGCCGATTTTGCGCGCGACGGCGCCCGTCAGCCCTATCGCCGTAAAGGCTACGACATAATCCAGCAGCGCGCAGAGTATCATCGCGCCCACTGTCTCCGCCGGTACAGCCACAACGCTGGACATCCCGAAAAACAGCTGCGTCAGGCTGTATACCAGCGCTGTCAGCACCCCCCATTTTGCGTTGTGCCGCAGACTGACGATGATAATCGGCAGCGTCGCAAACCACGATACCGTCCCGCCAAACGGCATGGAAATACCGGGTATCAGCGACAGCGCGACTGATATCGCGACCATCAAGGCGCACTCCACTAAGATATGTGCGCGGGACATTTCTGCTGGTGATTTCATTTGCTTGTTCCTCCATGTGTAAATAGTATTCACCTGACCCGAACGGCACATAAAAACGCGCCGAGTACCCGAAATTAAATACGGCAACACGGCGCGAAAACTGCGCAAAGCAAAGCGACTGTATGTTTCCTACGCCGGCATTACCCGGATCAGGTTCGAGGGTTCGGGGTCGCAATTAACCCCATCTCAGCCGGAAAAGCATCCGGCGCCCCTTTGTCGCTTCTATAATATCATTCCTCGGCTGCCTTGTCAATAAAAATTTTTTGACTTTTCGGCGTCGGTGATATACAATTTATATCAAGGCGTGCAAACGCAATTACATCGACACCTGAGAAAGGTAATTTTGAAAGGAATGACACTCAAAATGAAAAACATCTATCTTGTCAGCGCGTGCCGCACAGCGATAGGCAGCTTCGGCGGCTCGTTAAAGGACGTTCCGGCGGCAAAGCTCGGTTCCATCGTCGCCGGTGCGGCTCTGGAGCGCGCGGGGCTGAAGCCTGAGAATCTCTGCGAGGTTATCTTCGGCTGCATCTTAACGGCAGGCTTGGGGCAGAACGTCGCGCGGCAAATCGCCATCGGCGCGGGGATTCCGTATGAGGTTCCGGCGTACACCGTCGGTATGGTCTGCGGCTCCGGAATGAAGGCTGTCATAGAAGCGGCGCGCGCTATTGCCTCCGGCGACGCGGATATTATCCTTGCCGGCGGCGCGGAGAATATGTCCGCCGCACCCTATGCCATACCCACGGCGCGTTACGGTGCGCGTATGGGCAACGAAAAAATCATCGACACGATGGTGAACGACGGTCTTTGGGACGCCTATAACGATTATCATATGGGCATCACGGCTGAAAACATCTGCGACGAGTGGAGCATTACCCGCGAGGAGCTTGACGCATTTGCGCTGTCCTCTCAGCAGAAAA
The DNA here is from genome assembly GCA_031255955.1 of Oscillospiraceae bacterium. GTDB lineage: Bacteria > Bacillota > Clostridia > Oscillospirales > Oscillospiraceae > JAIRRO01. The sequence goes on along the minus strand of JAIRRO010000006.1, from coordinate 858 downwards.
CCGCCGCGGCGCAAGCCTCCGGCAGGTTCGATGACGAAATTGTCCCCGTCCCCGTGAAGGTTAAGCGCGAAACTGTTGACTTTAAGACGGACGAGTTCCCCCGCGCAGACACCAGCGCGGAAGCACTTGCCAAGCTGCGCCCCGCGTTTAAGCCGGACGGCGGTCGCGTCACGGCGGGCAATTCCTCCGGCATCAATGACGGCGCGGCTGCGGTTATCTTAGCCTCTGAGGACGCTGTTAAGAAATTCGGACTGAAGCCGTTGGCGAAGCTTGTTTCATGGGGTCACGGCGGCGTTGATCCGAAGATTATGGGCACGGGTCCCATCCCCGCCTCTCGCGAGGCTCTGCAAAAAGCCGGGCTTGAAATGGGCGGCATCGATTTGATTGAGGCTAATGAAGCCTTCGCCGCGCAGTCCATCGCCGTCGCGCGGGATTTAGGCTTTGATATGGCAAGGGTGAATGTCAACGGCGGCGCGCTGGCGTTGGGACACCCTGTCGGCGCCTCCGGCGCGCGCATCATCGTGACACTGATACACGAGATGCAAAAGCGCCCTGATGTAAAAACCGGGCTGGCAACGCTCTGCATCGGCGGCGGCATGGGGGTTGCGACTATTTGGGAAAAAGTATAAAACGCAGAATGTTTTGGGGGCGCGATAAATCGCGCCCCCTTTTTGCGTGCGGCGGCTGCCGCACATAATGCAACCGCCGCCCTGCGTGGCGGCTATCACCCCGCGTTCTGCATATACCGCTGCAGCAGCGTTGCCGCCTCCGCGCGGCTCGCGGTGCCTTTGGGCGCGAGCGTTGTCTCTGTGCGTCCGGTGATGAGTCCCGCAGCGTTCGCCCAGCGCATAGCTTCGC
>JAIRRO010000155.1 GCA_031255955.1 Oscillospiraceae bacterium | reverse complement strand
CGCGGCTGAGTATTCCCGCGACCAATAGTACAGCGACCGCTCCGGGTAATCGTGTTCGTCGGAGACCTGAACTTCCAAGTCTACCCGCTTGCCGTTGATGTTCATGTTCACAATATTATCACGATTCCGGCGATTCTGCAACAAAAATATTTCATGAATCATTTCACTATCATATCAAAGTATACAAAGGTATAAAGCCCAAAAGCCAAGTAAAATCAAGGGCAGAGCCGCCAACACCAACGACCGCCGCGATATAAGAGAGGAGGGGGGGGGAGCCTTTGACGAGCTCGGTTACGGCAAGGGAAAGAAGCTGCCTACGGTGGCGGCGCTCCGGGCTGAGTACGCGCCAATGCTGGAGGAGAAGAAAAAAACCTACACAGAATACCGCCGCGCGCGTGATGAGATGTGTGAGCTTTAACGGTGAAGTCCAACATTGACCGCCTGCTGAACATCAGCGACGACCCTCGCGGGCGCGAAACCGAGCGCGGGAAAAAAATATATATATAGTACGCTTGCGGAACAAAATAGCGGCCAGCAAGGGCTGCGCAGCCGTCCCCGCAACGCGCGGGCAACCCAATCCACATCCATATCTATCCGAACGAGGTGCTGATTTACAACAATGGGAAACTGCCGGATGATTGGACTGCGGACGACCTGTTCTCGCAGCACACTTCCATGCCGCACAATCCCTGGATAGCGAGCGCCTTTTTCCGTTCCGGTCAGATTGAGGCGTGGGGTCGCGGCGTTAAGAAGATTACGGACGCCTGCAAGGAGTGGGGGAAGCCGGAGCCGTTCTACCGCATCAACAGGGGTGTTTTCCGTTTTTGGATACGCCTCAACGAAGTCAAATCCATCGGCGGCAGCGTCTGTGCAGACATATTCCACCAAACGCGTGGCTATGCCTTTCCTCTGCACATCCGGCGCAACAACGAAACAAAATATTGATTTCACTTTGACATCGGTGCGACATTCCTCAATAGGGTAATGAAAGCGCAGATACTCAACACCTTTTTGACAATCTGCAGTAGCGTTGCACCATCCCACGATTCTCTCGCCGTGGTAAGCGAGGTAACCTTGCAATTTGCCGTCTTTTACAAATTGGATGGCGCGCTCCCGCCTTTCCTCCCGTGTCGGATACCAGTGGTCATTGCCGACATAAGTATCATCGTTGCGCCAGGTTATGCAATAACACGGCAACTCATCTTTGACAGTATGGTCGTCGTGAGGTGTTACTTCAAAGAAATGCGCGTAATCTTCTGCAAGGTCGGGTGTTAGTTTTCGGATTTCAATGTTCAATATATTCATCCCTCAACAAACAAGCCTTCAGGAAACACAAAAACCCCTCAAACTGTGGAAACCCGCATGAATGAAGGATTTTTGTGTTTCGGATGGTGGAGATAAGGGGGATCGAACCCCTGACCTCTTGACTGCCAGTCAAGCGCTCTCCCAGCTGAGCTATACCCCCGAGCAAACGTAATAATACCACAGGCAGCACGCCTTGTCAACACCAATTTTTTATCTTATCATCGCGGCGAAGCCTCCGCCCTTCGCGGTGCCGTGATACCACCGGCGCAGGTCAATTTCAAACAGCCGCCCGGAGTCGATAATCATCGCCGGGGCGGTGGCATTGTCCGTCGCGTCAAGCGAGACAAGCGTCGTCCAATGCCAATCGTCAAGCGCCGTTTCGCCCGCGTTGTCGAGGCATAAAAACGCGACGGGTATATCCTCGGCGAGCGCCGGGATTATGAATTCCACGGCGGCGTTGAAGCTGTGGCGCTCCGGGATATTTTCCGAAATCTCAAATCCGCGCACACCGGACGGGAAGCCGCGCGCCGCGATGTATTTTTCGATGCGCTCGGTCAGATGCTCTGTCGTCGGTAAGCCGTACATCGTCGGCGTGACGAATTCCCACACATCCTCCATCATCGCGAGAAATTCCGGATGATTGATAGCGCACCCGGTTTCCGAGCGCAGCATATAGCTCACGATGCCCGTTACAACGGTGGGTCCGCAGCCCGCGCCGCGCTTCCAGCGCGTGGAGTACCATTCCTGATTGCCGCCGTAATGATTATCTCCCACGCCGCCAATCTTCATAAGCTCTATATTTTTTATCGAAGCCTTCACTGCCGTCTCTCCAGCTCAATATTGTATTTTTCAAGCAGGGCGCAGGGGTGATATGACTGCTTTGATACGCGCAGTCCTTCAACGCCGTCGTCCTCCTCGCGGTTGATGAATTTCACCTCGCCGTAAGCTTCGGCGACTGCCCCCGTGGTGAAATAGCGCGAAAATTGCTGCACAAGCATCGGATACGCGCCGTGATATTCCGTCAGGGCTTTTTCCGTGTGTACAAACAGCGTGTCCCCGCATATCTCACCGAACGCCGCGCCGACGATTTCATCCCCGACGAACAGCGCTCCGCCGAGCTGTTTGTACAGCTCCAAATGGTCTATGACCTCCAGCGCCTTGGCGTTCCCCTCGGCATAGGCGATGTCATCCCGCGCGCGCTCTGTGGAGAATATCTCAAAAAATTGCCGCACACGGCTGATGTTTTGCTCGCCGACAGGCTCAAACCGCCAGTTTTCATACTGCTTTTGGAATCTGTTGATGTGGTTGCGTTGACCGGAATAGCGCCGTCCGGCAAGCTCTGAAAGATCCGTCGCGTTGTATAGATAGTCGCTCCACGCCGCGTCTGTTGTCTCCGTCGCGCCGGGATAGAGCCGCCGCACCGTTTCAAGAAAGCCGCCGGACACAGCGGACAGGCGCGGGGGCAGCCCCGCATCGCGGCAGTATGTTTCAATTTTGGCAAGCTGCGCCGCCATATCCAGGTCCGGATTCAGGCTTTTCGGCTGCGCGAACGCCGGTACACCGGGCAGATAGTTGCTGCCCTTCAGGAACAGCGTTTCATCCTCTATGGCAAACTCTGTTTCGCACATATCGCGCCACATAAACGCGCTGCCGATCGTCAAATTACAGATTCGCTCCTCGTTGCTTGTGAAATACGGCTGCAGTTCCTCAATATTTTGCAGCCTGAGCTTTTGAAATTTCAAAAAACCGTCTCCTATTTATTATCATTCGTATTCATAACATCTTTGTTCTTATAAAATTGCTCCGCGCCGGAAATTACGGTTGCCGCCGTGATAATGGCGACGCCGACGCCGTACACCCATCCGGGCGGGTCGCGCAGCACAAGCATCGCCGTAAGGCAAAGCATCGTAAGCGCCGTTTTCACCTTCCCCGATTTCGCCGCTGCGATTACGCGTCCGGCGCGCGCCGCCACAAGGCGCAGCGCCGTCACAGCCAGCTCACGCGCGATGACGATAAGCGCCGCCCAGGACGGCACCGCGCCGCGCTCCACAAACCACAGCATGGCGGCGAACACAAGGACTTTATCCGCCAAGGGGTCCATAAACTTGCCGAAATCCGTGACGAGTCCGCGCCGCCGCGCTATGTATCCGTCGGCATAATCCGTGAGGCTTGCGAGTATAAAAATCGCCGCCGCAACATAGCTGCTGCCCGTAAAACCGATATACAAAACCGCGACGAACACCGGAATCATCGCCACGCGCAGCATCGTCAGCTTGTTCGCGATATTCATACAATCACCCCCACGGCGTCCGCGCCGTCCGCGCCTGTAATTCGGACGCTCGCGAAATCGCCCTCCGCGACGCTCCCGTCCGTTATCGTAATTACACCGTCGATATCCGGGGACTCAGCGTAGCTGCGCCCGTACAAAACGCCGCCCTCGCGCCCCTCTCTCAGCACGGTTTCGACGGCGCCGACGCGCGACGCGTTAAATTCGTCGATGACGCGCGATTGCAGCTGTTCTATTATCTCCGCGCGGAGGCTTGCCGTATCGGAATCGGGACGGGGCATATCAAACGCCGCCGTACCCTCCTCCGGGGAATAGGGGAAAACGCCCGCGCGTTCAAATTTTGCCTCCCGCAGAAAATCGCACAGCTCGTTAAATTCAACCTCGCCCTCTCCGGGCAGCCCCGTGATTATGCTTGTGCGCAGGACGACGCCCGGAATATCACGACGCAGACGCGGGATAAGCTCGCGTATCTCGGCGCCCGTCCCGCGGCGGCGCATTTTTTTAAGAATCCCGTCGTTGATGTGCTGAATCGGAATATCGAGATATTTTAACAACTTGGGGTTGTCCGCCGTTTCGCGACGAAGCTCGTCCGTCACTCCGTCGGGATAAAGATAATGCAGCCGTATCCAGCGCAGCGACGGCAGTGACGCAAGCTCGCGCAACAGCGGCGCAAGGCGGCGCTCGCCGTATAAATCCAGCCCGTAGCGCGTCGTGTCCTGCGCGATGATTATCAGCTCGCGCGCGCCGTCCTCTGTGAGTACGCGCGCTTCGTCGAGGATGTCCTCCGCGCAGCGGCTGCGATAGCGTCCGCGTATATCAGGTACGGCGCAGAATGCGCAGCGGTTGTCGCAGCCGTCCGCGATTTTGAGATATGCCCACGCGCGCGGGGTGGACACGGCGCGGGGCAGGCTGTCGTTAAACGTCTCCGGCGCGGGGAAGCTGGAATAGCTGACGCCGCCGAGAGCCGACGTCACAGCGCTTACGATATCCCCGAAGCCTCCGACGCCGACAAACGCGTCAACCTCCGGCAGCTCGAGTGCAATTTCGTCCCGATACCGCTCCGCGAGACACCCCGCGACGATAATTTTTCCGAGAGAGCCGTCCTTTTTCAACTCGCCGAGAGCCAAAATCGTATCAATCGCCTCGCGCTTCGCCGCGCCGATAAAGGCGCAGGTGTTCACAACGGCAGCGTCCGCCCCCGCGGCGTCCGATAAAAGGTTAAAGCCTGCCGCTGTGAGAAGTCCCGCCATTTGTTCGCTGTTTACAAGGTTCTTTGCGCAGCCGAGCGATATCATCGCCACGCCGCCGCGCCCTTCCGTTTCCTGCATTGATAAGGGCATCTCCCTGTTTGAATATATCGCCCCGGGCGATTTAGTCTGAAGCATTTTCGTTGTCGTCAAGCCCGCTTTCGTATTCCGTCCACGCCGCGCGAATTTCATCCCATTTGAAGCCCCGCCGCGCCAGCGCGTCCGATACGCGCCGCCGTTCGTCCGGCGAGACTGCGGCTCCGCGCAGCTTTTTTTCTATGAACTGCACGGCGGCGCGCTGCGCCGCGTCGTCTTCTATTTCCTCTAAGGCGTCGTCCCAAAGCTCACGCGGGACAAGCCTTTTGTGCAGCTCCATATGTATCCGCCTTATGCCGAGTCCGCGCCTGACGCAGCCGCGCACCAGCTCGCGGGCAAACTCCGCGTCGTCAATAAGTCCGATTCTGACCAGCCAGTCCGCCGTTGCGGCGGCGTCATCGTCCGTTTCGCCCAGCTCGCGCAGGCGGCGCTCCATCGCCCCGCGGGAGAGCATACGCGAGCCGAGGACGTTCATCGCGCGCTTTTGAACTGCTGTAAGTCCCGTGGCGAGCGGCTCACTCACTCGTCAAAATCGTCCGCCGAAATGTCCACGGCGCCGACGCCGGACGGCGACGGCGGCACGGCGATGGGGGTGGGACTCTTTCGCGTCGCGGCTTCGTCCTCCGCCAGCTTTTCAGAGTCCTCATAAATGCGCTGCTCCAGCGTGTCCGCGATGTCGGGGTTTTCGGCAAGGAATTTCTTCACGCTGTCGCGCCCCTGAAGTCTTGTCCCCTCAACAGTGAACCACGCGCCGGATTTTTCGATAAGTCCCAGCCGCACGCCGAGGTCACAAATTTCGCCCGTACGCGAGATGCCTTCCCCGTACATTATATCAAATTCCGCGACCTTAAACGGCGGGGCGACCTTGTTCTTTACGATTTTCGCCTTTGTGTGGTTGCCGAGGATATCCGTGCCGTCCTTAATCGGCTCCCCGCGACGCACGTCAATACGCACGCTGGAGAAGTATTTCAGCGCGCGACCGCCCGGCGTGGTTTCCGGATTGCCGTATACGACGCCGATTTTTTCGCGGAGCTGATTGATGAATATCACGACGCAGTTTGTACGAGAGATGCTGCCCGCCAGCTTCCGCAGCGCCTGACTCATCAGCCGCGCGATAACGCCGACCGTCGATTCGCCGATTTCGCCCTCAATTTCCACGCGCGGGACAAGCGCCGCGACGGAGTCCACGACGACAACGTCCAGCGCGCCGGAGCGCACCAGCGTATCTGTGATGGCGAGCGCGTCCTCACCCGTGCCGGGCTGTGCGATTAAGAGATTGTCGATATCCACGCCGAGCGCGCGCGCGTAGGCAGGCTCCAGCGCGTGTTCCACGTCGATAAACGCCGCCTCCCCGCCGAGCTTTTGCGCCGAGGCTACAATGTGCAGCGCCAGCGTGGTTTTGCCCGAGGATTCCGGACCGTAAATCTCAATGATTCTGCCGCGCGGCACGCCGCCTATGCCCAGCGCGAGATTTAACGCCAGCGAGCCTGTGGATATCGAGTCCACGTTGATGTTCAAGTTCTCGCCGAGGCGCATAATGCTCCCCTTGCCATAGCTCTTTTCAATCTGCGCCAGCGCTGTTTCCAATGCCTTTTTCCGGTCATCCGCCGGAGCCGCGAATGATGTCGCCTTCTTTTCCTTAGCTGCCATCTTTACTTGTCCCCTTATCAAAAATTTTTAATTGACCCGCGACGACGCGCACGTGTCCGCCTGTGTCCGTCGCCGTCGAAAGCTGCGTAAATCCATTGTCGCGCAAAATTCTTTGCACGTCGTCCGCCTGAGCTGCCCCACATTCAAACAGCAGATATCCGCCGTTTTTCAGTGCGGATTTCCACAGATGCGCTATGGCGCGGAAAAACAGCAGTCCGTCCGCGCCGCCGTCTAATGCATACATCGGCTCATATTCTCTCACAGAAACGTCCGTCGCGTCAATATCCCCCGTGGGAATATACGGCGGATTGCAAACTATCATATCAAACGCGCCCATATCGCGCGGCGGCGGTAAGAGCGCGTCCGCCGGGGCGACGCTTAAGCGCGCCGAGAGAGCGCAGCGCTCGATGTTCTTCCGGCAAAGCTCCGCCGCGCCGTCGTATTTATCGGCAAGCGTCACCTCAACCCCCTGAACATTTGCCGCTATCGCCAGCCCCACGCAGCCCGTTCCGGCGCATAAATCCAGCACGCGCAAGGCGGGCGAAGCCGGAAATTCATCAAAGAGCGCGGTGAGTATTTCAATCGCGTGGGCGGCGAGCGTTTCTGTGTCCGCGCGCGGAATAAGCGTCGCGCGGCTCACAAGAATCGGCAGGGAATAAAACTCCCATTCGCCCGTGATATACGCCGCAGGTTCGCCGCGCTCGCGGCGTCGAGTCATTTGGCGCAGCGTCTCGGCGACGCCTTTCGGCGCGGTGGCGCCGTCCTCACGCAGATACTCTGTGCGCGTCATTCCGGCGGCGCGCTCCGCCATAAGGCGCGCTTCAAGCGCCGCCGCGGAAACGCCCGCGGCGCGCAGCGCGCCCGCCGCCTCGCGCCGCAGCTCTCCATAGGTTAAAAGCCGCGCGTCACCACTCATCCTCGCCCCTCTTTTCCGGCAGGACAAGCTGCAGCGCCTCTATCGCCGTTTCAATCATATCGTCGTCAGGCTCCTTTGTCGTAAGACCCTGCATCGCCTTGCCCGGGGCGGATATGATGCGCGTTATGATATTGTCGTTGCGTCCCGCCCATTTTACAAGCTCATAGCTGATGCCCACGACAACGGGCAATAATACCAGCCGCAGCGCCATACGCATAAGCACGCCGTTCCAGCTCACCGTTGAAAATACCAGTATGGACACCAGCATCACAAGAAACATAAAGCTTGTGCCGCAGCGCGGATGACGCCTCGGCATTTCCCGCACGTTTTCCACCGTCAGCGCCAAGCCGCGTTCATAGCAGAAAATCGTTTTATGCTCCGCGCCGTGATACATCCACACGCGGCGCATATCCGGCACGCGTGAGGTAAGCCCGATATACGCGACGAAAATCACTATCCGCAGCGCGCCCTCCGTCAGATTTTTCAGGATGCGGCTGTCCGTAAATTGTCCCGCCCAACCGGCAAGAAACGTCGGCAGCAGCATAAACAAGCCCACGGAAAGGGCGATGCCCAGCGTCGCGCCGAGCGCGATGGTGAGCTTATCCGCCATAGATGTCCCGGATTCGTTGTCCTTTTTCTCGCCGTCATCGGCGGCGGAGACGTTCGCGGAATACATCAGCGCGCGCACGCCGCGCATCATTGAGGAGCCGAAGCTCACCACGCCGCGAATGAAGGGCAAGCCCAAAACGGGGTATTTATCGCGCAGGGGGCGCAGTTCCTCTGTCGTCGTTTTTATGCCGTCGGCGGTGCGGACGGCTATCGCCTGCTTTTTCGGACCGAGCATCATAATGCCCTCAATTAGGGCTTGTCCGCCTATCGAGGTGCGAAACGGCTCTTTTTCGCCCGGCTTATCCATATCATTATCCTTCTCGTTATTTTTCCCGTTATCCCGCGTGTCGCTCTGCATTGCGTCCTCCCAAGTGTTTTATTAGTGTTTTAATTCGCTCCGAGCGCCGAGGCGTTCGTAAGCGGCAGCCATATGGTAACGCGAAAGCCGCCGTCCTGAGCGTTTTCAAGCTCCAGCCTGCCGCCGTGATACCGTATTATTTCATCGCACACGGCAAGCCCTATGCCACTGCCGCGCGTTTTGGAGTTGGAGCCTTTATAAAACTTCATTTTCAGATTTTCCAGCTCGTCGTCCGGCGCGCCGGGACCGTAATCGCGTATCACCACAGCGGCGAAGTCCCCGCGCGTTTCCACCGTCACATCTATCCTGCCGCCCTCATGCCCGTATTTTGCGGCGTTGTCGAAGATATTAAAGAACACCTGCTTTAGCCTGTTCGGGTCGCCGGGCAGGGTGATAGGCTCGGTGTCCGTGATCGGCTCATAGCGCAGCTCCAGCGCGTCCAGGTGGAACAGCTCGCGATACGTAAACATCGCGTCCTCCAGCTCGGCGGAGAGGTCAACCGTCTCGATATTCAGCGTAAAGCGCCCATCCTCCATACGCGTGAATTCCAATAATTCCTCCACCATTTTTGTGAGCCGACGCGCTTCCTTTAATATAATCGCAATGCCGCCGGAGGTGTCCTCGTCAAGGCGCTCGTTGTATACAAGCGTTTCGCCCCAGCCGGTTATGGCGGTCAGCGGCGTGCGCAGCTCGTGGGAAATCGACGATATAAATTCCGTCTGCATACTCTCCGCCTTGGCGATTTTCAGCGACATTTCGTTGATGGCGTCGACCATCTCGCCCATTTCATCCTTGTAAGTGTTTTCAATTTGTATGCCATAGCTGCCGTCCGCGATGCGGCGCGACATCTGCGTTATCTCGCCGACGGGGGCAATGACAGAGCGAATAAACAGCAGATTGATTGACAGCACCAGCAACAGCACCAGCATAGCGGCGCCGGAGACCGCCAAAATGCTCATTAACACCTGCCTATCCACAACGGCAAGGCTTGTGATGTATCGCATCACGCCGACAACCTGCCCGTCTGTGTACATAACGGGGGAGGACACCGCCATAATCCGTTCGTTTGTGGACGCGCGCCGACCGATCCATACCGTAATCTGCCCCGATTGCACGGTTTGACGCACCTCCGGCGAGGTTGCCTGCGTACCCGCCGTGACGCCGAGGGAGGATATAACCACGCGCCCGGAGGTATCCATAAACTGCAGCTCCAGCCTGTCGCCGTCCGCAAAGGTTTCGGTGTAGCGAAACGCGCTGTCATAATATTCGGCATAAGATTTGGCGACATAGTTTGAAAAGAAGTCGGCAGCCGTTTTCGCCTTTGCCTCCAGCCCCGTTCTGACCGTGGAATAATAATAGTTGTAAAAGAACACAGAGAAAGCGAAAATCACCACGCCGAGCGCCGCGGCGACGATAAGCACGCTGCCGCGCACCCAGCGGCGGCGCAGCCCGCGCGACAGTGAGCCGCGCTTCAGCTTCGGCGCGATCAGCGACATAGCCCCGCCCGCGCCGCGTTTTCCGTGTCCCTTAAACAGCTTCATCAAACAATCCTATAAGCCCTATAAGCCCCATTTGTACCCGTAGCCGCGTATCGTTGTTATAAACGCGGGGTTCGCGGGGTCGTCCTCTATCTTCTGGCGCAGACGGCTGATGTTTACATCGGCGATTTTCTCGTCGCCGAAATAGCCGCGCCCCCAAACGGTTCCGAGAATATCGTTGCGCGTTAACGCCTTGCCCGGATTATCCATAAACATTTTTACAATCGAAAATTCGACCTGCGTCAGCTTGATGCGCACGCCGTTCTTTTCAAGCGTGTGATTGCGCGTGTTGAGACGGAACGGACCCTGAATCAGCTCGCCCGGGTCCTGCTGCGAGCTGCCGACGACGCGGCGGTAAAGAGCGTCAATGCGCGCCATAAACACGGACAGCTCAAACGGCTTTGTCACATATTCGTCGGCGCCGGTCATCAGCCCCAGCACACGGTCCATCTCCTGCGTGCGCGCGGATAGAATAATTATCCCGATGTGCGGGTCGGCGGCGCGAATTTTGCGGCAGACCTCAAAGCCGTCTATATCCGGCAGCATTATATCAAGCAGTGCCAGCTTGATGTCCGGATTAAGCCGAAGCTGCTCGAACGCTTCTTCGCCCGTACCGGCTTCTATCGGTTCATAGCCGCCGCGCTTGAGGTTCATCACCACAAAGCCGCGTATACTTGTTTCGTCCTCAAGTACGAGTACCTTCTTCGACAAATTCATACACCTCTTCTGCTTAAAATAATCAAATGGAATCGGGCGGAAATGCTCACGCGCCCATCAGCCAGTCGGAATAAATCCTGCGAAAGCTCTCTTTAACGGCGATTTCATCCGGGGCGTCGGGGCGTTGCTGCACGATGGGATACAGCTCCGCGGCGTAGATTTTATCGCCCTCCTCAAGCAGCCGGAAGCGTCCGGGCAGGCGCGCGCGCTCCTCTCTGTTTTCCCCGGAGAGCGTATATATCTTCAGAAAATCAACAGCGCCGCCGCTTGCGTTTGATGTCGCGCTTGTCGCGCCGTTCGTCGCGCCATTCGTCGTGGCGGACACCTCCGACTGTTCGCCGTCAACAAAGGAAAAAACCATTATGCGCTCGCCGTATACGGCGTCCGCGCGACGGACGGTGATACCCCCGCGCCACGCGTCCGGCAGGATAAGATACCAGCCGTCGGAATAGTTGTGATACGTACTCATCGACACGGCGCGCGAGCCGTCTGAAGCGTAGGCGCGCCACTCTATGGAGTAATAAACCGTGTCTGATTGACGCGGAAGCGGCACGGGGTAGGGGATTTCAACGACGCCGTCGCGGTCGATATCCGTTGAGTATACCGTCAGCGTGCGCGGCTCGGTTTCCACGGGGTCAACCCCCGCGGCGGAGGCGCGGGCGATATTCACAAGCGCGCCGTCCACGCTGCAAAACATATCGGTGACAAGTCCGCCGCCCGCCGCCTTGCCGTCGATGACGACGACCGGCACGCCGTCGGACAGCTGCCCCGCCTGCGCGCGGGAGACGGATTCCACGCCGTCGGACAGGTGCGCCGACGCACCGACGATTTCACCGTCAGCCATCAGCGAAAACACCTCAAGCTCACCCGGCGCCTCGGCGGTTCCGAGGCGCACAACGGACACGTCCGGCGCGCCGTCGCCCGTGATATCGGACACAAGCAGGGTGGAATAATCCGCCTCCGCGACCTTTACGTGCTGAAAGCCGCGCTCGAGATACAGCGCCATATTCTTCAGCGACGCGCCCATTTGCCAGCCCACGACAAGCTCCAAAAAGCCGTCTCCGTCCATATCGGTATATCGTATGCTCTCTATGCCTGCGCCGACTCCTTCGATTATATCCGCCGTGATGTAATCGTCCCCGTCGGATTTGAATATGTATATTTTTAAGGGATAATCCTCGCTGCGGGCGGCAAAGAAGGCGATTGCTTCTTTCACGCCGTCGCCGTCGATGTCTTCAAGCTGCACAGATTGCCTGTTTTCCCCGCTTGTCGGCGGGGAATATTCCGCGCCGGAAGCCAGCACGGCGTCAATACGCTTTTGCAGACGAAAATATTCGTCCGACGAGCGCGGCAGCCGATAAAGCTCGTCCGCGGAGGTTTTAAGGCACCCCGAAAGCGCCGCAACCACCGCCGCTGCGGCGAGCGCGGCAAGCGCCGCGTTTAGCTTACGTTTTATATTCAAAGAGGCGCGCCCCCCGTTCCAATAAATGCTTTGACATTTTGCGTCCGCCGTGATATTATCTCATTCGCTGCGTCCACACCTCAATAATAGCACATTCCAACCAATAGCGCAAGAGGAATTATCCAAAGGGCACCCGGCGTCAAATCCGGCGGAATTATCCCCGCGTGATTTACGCCATAATTGCAACTCGTTGTAAAATATTTTGCACTTTTTGCATTTTCGGACTGACATTGACGAAACCCTTTGACATTTTCGCGCGTTTCTTATTTAATGGTGTGAGACAAGACCGCGAAGCATAGCGCGCGGATTATCGTGACGGCGTCACGGGCGCACATAAGGCGCAAATCATTTGAAAGGGGCATACTTACCAAAATGAGCAAACTCACGGAAATCATGAATCGGCGAATGGCATTCTCTTTTGAGCTGTTCCCACCCAAGACCGAGGAGGGTCTTAAAAAGCTGATCGGCGCGGGCGGCGTCCTCGACCAGCTCGCGGAGCTGTATCCCGATTACATCTCTGTCACCTATGGCGCGGGCGGCGGCAACATCGGCGCGAATCTTGAGGTGCTGAAAGCTGTCGGCTCCAGGAAGCAGGGCATCGTGCCCATCACGCACTTCACCTGCATCGGCGGGACGAAGGACGACCTGCGTCAAAAGCTGCAAAGCTATCTCGACAACGGCATAAATCACATCCTTGCCCTGCGCGGCGACCTTCCCTTCGGCTGGACAGGCACCGGCGGCGATCTGCATTACGCCACAGAGCTTGTCGCGTTCATCCGTAAAGAATTCGGCGACAAATTCACCATCGCGGTCGCGGGCTCGCCCGAGGGTCACATCTCCTGCCGCAGCATAGAGGCGGACATTGCTTTCCTTAAGCAAAAGCAGGATAACGGCGCGGACTTCATTATGACCCAGCTGTGCTGGGATATGGATCAGTTCCGCTGGTGGATAGACGCCATTCGCGCGGCGGGAATCACCCTGCCCGTGGACGTGGGCATTATGCCCGTGCTGGACGCGAAGGCAACCATCAATATGGCGCTCTCGCGCAACGGCTGTGTCCTGCCCCGCAAGCTTGCGGAAATCATCTCGAAAAACTGGATATTCCCCGATCCGTTCGTGTCTGACCCCTATGACGCGGACGTTGAGGCTAAGAAGGCGAGCTTTAAGGAAGCCGGCATCGAATACACCATCGGGCTTATCGACGAATATCGCGTCTCCGGCATCGACGGCATACATCTCTATGCGCTCAATAAGTACGACGACGTCGCCCGCATCGTTAAGGAATCGGGCATAATCGACAGAGTATAATTATAATAATTATTTTATTTTAAGGAGAAAACCACTATGCTTGACCCGACAAAGTACAAGGACTGGGAAATCGCCGAGGACGCGGAAAAGAAGCTGCCGTCCGTCGATCATTTCCGCGAGAAGATGGGACTGCTGCCCGACGAGATTATCCCGTACGGCAAAACACCGAAGCTCGACTTCATCAAAATTATGAACAGGCTGAAGGACAAACCCGACGGCAAGTTCATTGAAGTCACCGCTATTACACCGACGCCGCTGGGCGAAGGCAAATCCACCACGTCACTCGGGCTTATCGAAGGTCTTGGCGCGCTTGGAAAGAACGTCGGCGGCTGCCTGCGTCAGCCCTCCGGCGGACCGACAATGAACGTAAAAGGCACGGCGGCAGGCGGCGGCAACGCGCTGCTTATCCCGATGACAGAGTTCTCTCTCGGTTTAACGGGCGACATCAACGACATTATGAACGCGCACAACCTTGCAATGGTCGCGCTTAACGCGCGTATGCAGCACGAGCGCAACTATGACGACGCCAAGCTTGAGGAAATCGGCTTAAAGCGTCTGGACATCGACCCCGAGCGTATAGAGCTGGGTTGGGTCATCGATTTCTGCGCGCAAGGACTTCGCAATATAAAAATCGGTCTTGGCGAGGGCGACAAGAACGGCTTCCCCATGGATTCCAAGTTTGGAATCGCCGTCGGCTCAGAGCTTATGGCGATTCTCGCCGTCGCGACAGACCTGAAGGACCTGCGTGAGCGCATAGGGAAGATTATCGTGGCTTATAACAAGAAGGGCGAGCCTGTCACAACCGCTGATTTAGAGGTCGACGGCGCTATGACGGCGTGGATGCGCAACACCATCAATCCGACGCTGTGCTACACCGTTGAGCATCAGCCGTGCCTCGTGCATGCCGGTCCGTTTGCGAACATCGCCATCGGGCAGTCCTCCATCATCGGCGACCGTCTGGCGTTAAAGCTGTTTGATTATCACGTTACCGAGTCCGGCTTCGCCGCCGACATCGGCTTTGAAAAATTCTGGAACGTCAAGTGCCGCCTGTCTGGGCTAAAGCCGCACGTCTCCGTCGTCGTCGCGACAATCCGCGCGCTGAAGATGCACGGCGGCGGTCCCGCCGTCGTCGCCGGACGTCCGCTTCCGCGCGAGTACACAGAGCAAAATCTTGAGCTGCTTGAAAAAGGCACAGAGAACCTGTTCCACCACGTCGATAACGTCAAGAAATCCGGCATCAAGCCCGTTGTCTGCATCAATAAGTTCTATACCGATACAGATGAGGAAATCGCGCTGCTCAAGCGTCTGTGCGCCGAGCGCGGCGTGCGCTGCGCCCTTTCAGAGCATTGGCAGTTCGGCGGCGAAGGCGCGCGCGAGCTCGCTGAGCTTGTCGTCGAGGCTTGTGAGGAGCCCTCGGAGATCAATTATCTGTATCCGCTGGAGATGCCGCTGCGTCAGCGCGTCGAGAAGATCGCGAAGGAAATCTACGGAGCGGACGGCGTGGACTGGGCGCCGCTTGCGATTGAAAAGGCGGAGCGCTTTGAGGCTGACCCGTATTATTCCGACTTTTCAACGATGATGGTTAAAACCCACCTGTCGCTCTCCCACGAGCCGAGCATCAAGGGCGTACCCAAGGGCTGGCGTCTGCCCGTGCGCGACATTCTTGTGTATGGCGGCGCGAAGTTCCTGTGCCCGATGGCAGGTACAATCTCAATGATGCCGGGCACCTCGTCAAATCCGGCTTACCGCAGGATTGACGTTGACACGACAAACGGCAAGGTAAGCGGACTGTTCTAAAATAAAAGGAGACCGCAAATGTCATTCATCAACACATCCCTCGCCGAATTTGTAGAGGTTCTGGCATCAAAATCCCCCGTTCCGGGCGGCGGCGGCGCATCTGCGCTCGTCGGCGCCGTCGGGACGGCGCTTGGGAATATGGTCGGCTCTCTCACCGTCGGCAAGAAGAAGTACGCCGACGTCGAGGCGGATATTATCGCCCTGCAAAATAAAGCGACGGCGCTGCAAAAAGAATTTTTGCGCCTTGTGGACGAGGACGCCGTGGTGTTCGAGCCTCTCAGCCGCGCCTATGGCATCCCCAAGGAGGACCCCACCCGCGAAAAGATTATGGAGGACGCACTAAAACTCGCCTGCTCCGTCCCGATGGATATTATGCGCGCCTGCGCAAACGCGATTGATATGATTGCCGAGTTTGCGGAAAAAGGCTCCGCGCTTGCCATTTCGGACGCGGGCGTCGGCGCGGCGTTCGCCAAGGCGGCGCTTATCGGGGCAAGCTTCAACGTCTATATCAACACGAAGGCAATGACGGACAAAGCCGCCGCCGACGCGCTGAACACTGAAGCGAACGCCCTGTTGTCCGAATA
>JAIRRO010000122.1 GCA_031255955.1 Oscillospiraceae bacterium | reverse complement strand
CCTTACGGCGTACCTGTCCCCGTCCCCGCGGTAAGATAACAACGCTCGACGTGAAAAACGCCTCCCGAAAACGGGAGGCGTTTTTATTAGGGTTCGAGGGTGCGGCTAGCGCCCGCCGCAAATGATTTCTTGACTTTTACGTTAACTTACATTTTACTCAATACGTTTCGCAATTTACTCAATACGTTTCGCAGCTTGCTCAATATACCACGCAATATAATTCTTGTCAAGCGGAATTTTTCATATTTGATTGACAGGAGGCAATTGCCGTGGTATCATCGGAGAGATAATACAAAAAAGGAGTGTTCCCAATGCGCAGAATAAAAACAGTGGTCACGCGCAGCCTGCGCCGTTCCGCGAAGCGCGGCGGCTGCGGAGAGTGCCGCACATCCTGCCAGTCGGCATGCAAGACATCCAACGGCGTGGCAAACCAAAAATGCGAGAGCGTGACAAAATAACCGGGTGATACATCAATATAAGCTGATGGGCAAAAACATCGTCATCGACGCGGACAGCGGTTGCATCCACGACGTTGACGACGTTGCCTATGACGCGATTGCGGCAGCCGCCGGTGATTATGACGCCGACAGGCTGATTGGCTCTTTGCTTGAAAAATACGCGGAGGACGAAAGCGTCACGCGCGCGGAACTGACAGAGCTGCTCGGCGATATTGAAGCCTTGCGCGCCGACGGACGGCTGTATTCAGAGGATCTTACCCGATATATCCCGCAGCCGGAGCCGACATCGGACGCCGATGCACAGCGCGTGATAAAGGCGCTGTGTCTGCATGTCGCGCACACCTGCAATCTCACCTGCGATTATTGTTTCGCGGACAAAGGAAAATACCACGGAGACGCGGCGCTGATGAGTCTCGCGACGGCTCGCCGCGCCGTCGATTTTTTGATTGAAGCCTCCGGCAGCAGACGAAATCTTGAGGTCGATTTTTTCGGCGGGGAGCCGCTTTTGAATTGGGACGTCGTCCGCGAAACGGTTTTGTACGCCCGCGAGGCTGAAAAAGCGCGCGGGAAGAATTTCCGCTTTACCCTCACGACAAACGGCGTGCTGCTCGACGATGAGGTGACGGATTTTTGCAATAAAGAAATCTCAAACGTCGTCCTCAGCCTTGACGGACGGCGGGAAACGCATGACGCGCGCCGCAAAACCCCCTCGGGCGCGGGCAGCTATGATGCGATTATACCGCACTTCCGCCGCTTCGTAGACCGCCGACAGGGTGAGTATTACATACGCGGCACATATACGGCGCAAAATCGCGATTTTACAGAGGATATTCTGCACATCGCGGGGCTGGGCTTCACGGAAATCGCGATGGAGCCTGTCGTATCCTCCGGCGATACCTCGAACAACCCGCTTGCGTTGTCAGAGAGTCATCTGCCGGAGCTGTTTAATGAGTACGAGCGTCTGGCGGCGGAGATGGCGCGCCGCGCCGAAAACGGGGAGCCGTTCACGTTTTATCATTATATATTGGACCTTGAAAACGGACCCTGCCTGCAAAAACGCGTCCGCGGCTGCGGCTCCGGAAGCGAATATTTCGCCGTCACGCCCGAGGGCGAGCTTTATCCCTGTCATCAGCTTGTGGGTGAGGACGGCTTTTCCGCGGGAGATATTTGGACAGGCGTCCGTGAGGACTTCAGCTTCAGCCGCGCCGCTATTAACAAGCGCGATGAGTGCCGCGAATGCTGGGCGCGTCTTTACTGCTCCGGCGGCTGCGCGGCAAACGCATATCACGCCACGGGCGACAGCGACGGCGTATATAAGCTCGGCTGCGAGCTGTTTAAGAAGCGTTTGGAATGTGCCGTGTGGCTGAAATGCGTGGCGGATGAGAGTGATTAGGAGCCTTTGCGTGAATGCATAGCACGGCATATTGCCGTTCTTTTACAAATACTTTTCCAAATCCCACAGCATATACAGCGGCACGTGCCGCACCTCGCCGATGGCGACATTGTTCATTGACGTCTTGACGGACACTGCGGGCGCGTATTTTCTTCGATATTCCGCAAGCGATTTTGCCTTGTCGTTCCGCTCGGATTTCACTTCAACCGGGATGGCGTTAACGCCGTGTTGGACGATGAAATCCACCTCAGCGGTGTTCGCCGACCGCCAATAAAACGGTGTGTCGTCGTGCCACTGCATCCATTCCTCAAGGAAAAAATTTTCGGTCATCGCGCCCTTGAATTCGCGGTATTCGTCGGCTTTTTCGAGTATTGCCCCGGCGGGTAGCGCCGCCATTTTGCGCAGCAGCCCGACATCCGACAGATAGAGCTTAAAATAAGACTCATCGGCATAAGCGGAAAGCGGCAGGTGAGGCTTTTCGATTTTTGCCACCTTGTAAACCAATCCCGCTGAAATCAGCCATTCAAGCGCATCCTCCAAATCCTTGGCACGCCAGCCTTTTTTAACCTGACTGAAAATGAATTTCCTATTGTCCTTAGAGAGCTGCAGGGGGATGGAGCGCCAAATGGCGGATAGCTTCGGAAAGTCCCGGGACGGCGCGTGCTTGGCAAAATCCAGCTCATAGCTGTCAAGAATTTGCTGCTGCACCGTTTCAAGTCGGTCAAGATCCCCGGTTGCAATCCACGTCGCAACCGCTTCCGGCATCCCGCCGGTGATATAGTAGGTACGCAGATAGGCTTCCAGCTGCCCGGCGAACAGCTCGGACACCTTTTCGGTCGGGGCAAGCGCGCGCAGATGGTCGCAAAGCAGATCCTCGCCGTTTGCCAACAAAAACTCGTAATAATTCATGGGGTGCAGCGTCAAGAAATTTACCTTGCCCACAGGGAACGACGCCGGACTCAGCGCGATGCCAAGCAGCGAACCGGCGCAAACAATGTGATACTCCGGCGCGTTTTCGCAGAAATATTTCAATGAGGTCAGCGCCCGACCACAAAACTGAATTTCATCAAAGATAATCAGCGTTTTTTCCGGTTGGATGACCTTGCGACGAAGAATACCCAGCTCCGCTATGATTCGTGTAACATCCAAGTCTCGCTCAAAACGCTCGCCCAAGGCTGTGTTGCCCTCAAAATTGAAATAGGCGACATCGTCATAGCAGGCTTCACCGAACTCCTTCAGCAAATATGTTTTCCCGCACTGCCGAACACCCTTGATAATCAAGGGCTTTCGGTTGTCGCTGAGTTGCCATCGCTTCATATCGCCAATCAATAAACGTCTCATTTCGTGTGATCACCTCATTTTTCATATGAAATATGCAGTAGTTCACCGCATTTATCATACTTATTATATAGGCTCGCGACACGCTTGTCAATATGAAATTGTGACGGGGGTATAATTCACCCGCCCCGTCAACGCCGTTGACAGCCGCAAGGGCGCAGTATATAATGACGCCCATAGAGGGGGCGTGGCGGATGAGAGTGCCTAA
>JAIRRO010000093.1 GCA_031255955.1 Oscillospiraceae bacterium | reverse complement strand
GCCGCCGTACCGCAGTATCCGCAAATAACGCTGAACATTCCGGCGACGCCGGAGGAAAAGACGCGCAAGCTGGCTTCCCCCGAGCTGCGCGAGGCGGAGGAAAGGGCGCGGCGCAGCCTCTCCGGGCGGGGAAAAATTATCATCCGTCCGTCGGGTACAGAGAACCTTATTCGCGTCACGGCGGAGGCTGAAAAAGAGGCGACGGCAAAAAAAATTGTTGAGGAGCTTGCTGAAATCCTTCGAAATACGCCATAACGGGGTATTTTAGATATATAAAACACCGTTGCAATTACAGCACATTTTCACGGCTCTTGTGAAAATAACACAAATCGGAGAATATTTTTAAAATAATGCTTGACAATAGTTCTAAAGGTTGATATACTATGCACGTGCAAGAGGCTGACACGGGGTTTAACGCCGCCCTATCCGAAGAGGAAATGGTGTTGAAGTATGCGCGCTTGGTGCGCGCCTGCGCCCGCCCGTACTTTCTCACAGGGGGCGACGCCGAGGATTTGATACAAGAGGGGATGCTTGGTCTTCTCTCCGCCATCAGAACCTTTGACGAAGCCCGCGGAGTAAAGTTCTCGACTTATGCCGAGCTGTGCGTCCGCAGACGCATCATCAGCGCCGTCCGTAAAGCCGCCTTGCGATCTCGGGAAGATAGCAATATCACACTCGATACTCAGCTTTTGACTGAAAGCGAAACCCCCGGCGCGTATTTGCTGCGTGACCCAGAGGAGCTTGTCATGGCAAGAGAGAGTGTCCGCGAGCTGGCGGGAGGTCTTGGGGCGTCGTTGTCCACGTATGAATCAACGGTGCTGAGTCTCTACCTTGACGGCTTCACCTACGGCGAAATGTCCGAGAGGCTTGGAAAGCCCTACAAGTCCGTGGAGAACGCCATACAGCGGATAAGAAGGAAGCTCGAGCATTTTATTACTTCAGGCGACATTCAGTGATGAGCTGAGCGCAAATACGCCCCATGCGGAAAACCGCAGGGAGATTTTTAGTCAAGAGAGAGGTTCAACGATGTACGAAGACAGGACATTAGTGTGCAAGGAATGTGGGGAGGAATTTATCTTCACGGCGGGAGAACAGGAGTTTTACGCCGAGCGCGGGTTCCAAAACGAGCCGCAGCGCTGCAAGACCTGCCGCGATAACCGCAAGAGTGCGGCTCGCGGACCGAGGGAGTATTTCGTGGCTGTATGCGCGGATTGCGGCGGAGAAGCCCGCGTCCCCTTCGAGCCGAAAACGGATCGCCCCGTCTATTGCAGCGACTGTTTCTCAAAGCGCCGCGCCGAGCAGCTGCCTGTATAGGCTGTGCTGTAGAAGCTAGCGCCGCGGAAACCCGCAAAGCAGAACACAAAACAATCCCTGCCGATTTTCGGCGGGGATTTGTTTTTTCGCGCGGGTGGAATAAAATCGCGTTTCGCGTTGAATTTATCGCGTCGGTATGTTATTTTAGTATCGGCGTTATTTTACATAAGGAGGGTTCCCGCAATGTCAACGTACAAGACCAAATATCCGCATCTGTTCTCGCCGATTAAGCTCGGCGGCACTATTTTCAGAAATCGCATATTCGGCGCTCCCACGGGCTATCAGGATCTCACCTATGACCGCTTTCCCACGCCGGGTGCAACGGCGTATTATGCCCGCAAGGCAATGGGGGGCGCTGCCTCCGTCGCCGTCGGGGAGTGCGTTGTGGATTCCCGCAGCGGCAAGGGCGGCATAAATCACGTGCCGCTGGATAATCCGGAGGCGTTGGCATCGCTGTCCGCGCTGGCAAACGGCATCTCGCGCTATGGCGCGGTGGCTGTGGCGGAGCTTCAGCACGCCGGAATGTATGCGCAGGAATCGCAAAAGATGGGTAATCGCGTTTACGGTCCTGTGGATATCGATAATCTGCACGGTGAGGTTGTTCACTCGGACGGGGAGGCTACCCGCGTTTACGCGATGACAGAGGAAATAATCGAGGACACCATAGAAGCCTACGCCAACGCGGCGGCGTTCGCAAAGCGCTGCGGCTTTGGAATGGTATTGATTCACGGCGGGCATGGCTGGCTTATTTCGCAGTTTCTTTCGCCTTTTATCAACACCCGCAAGGATAAATGGGGCGGCTCCGCCGAAAACCGCGCGCGCTTCGCCATCGCGGTGTGCGACAGGATACGCGAAAAATGCGGCAGAGGCTTCCCGATTGAGTTTCGTATGTCCGGCACAGAGGCGAATCGCGACGGCTATGACCTTGACGAGGGAATAAAAATCGCAAAGGCATTGGACGGGCACGTCGATTTGATTCACGTTTCGGCGGGTAATCACGAGGTGCGCGACGCTTTCGTGGTGACGCATCCGTCGATGTTCCTGCCCGACGGGGCGAACAGCTATCTCGCGGCGGAGATAAAAAAGCACGTCAAAACGCCCGTTGCCACAGTGGGCGCGTTCACAGAGCCGGAGCTTATGGAGGAACTTATCGCCTCCGGCAGGGTGGATGTTGTGGAGCTTGCCCGCCAGCTGATTGCCGACCCCGACCTGCCGATTAAGGCGCGCGACGGGCGCGAGAGCGATATTACGCGGTGTATGCGCTGCTTCACGTGCTTCTCTAATTTAATCAGCAACAGGCAGTTCTGCTGCGCGCTGAACCCCGAAATCGGCACAGAGCTTATCGTTCCCGATTTGGCGCCCGTGAAAACGAAAAAAACGGTGCTTATCGCGGGCGGGGGAGTCGGTGGTATGCAGGCGGCGCTTACGGCGTCGCGTCGCGGTCATCACGTCATTTTGTGCGAAAAATCCGATACTCTGGGCGGAGCGCTGCGGTGCGAAAAAGACGTGCCGTTTAAGGATAAGCTGTCGCTTTATCTGGATTTGCAGGCGAAGCGCGTCGCTGAATCGGATATCGATTTACGGCTATCAACGCCCGTTACGCCGGAGCTGGTGAAAAAGCTTGCCCCGGACACAATTATCGCGGCGCTCGGCGCCACGCCCGTAAAGCCGCCCATCACGGGTATAGACGGCGGAAACGTATTTGGCGCGGAATATATTTATCAAAACGCAGACAAAGCCGGGAAAAGCGCCGTCATATTGGGCGGCGGACTTGTCGGCACGGAGCTTGCCATATATCTGGCGGAGCAGGGTCGGAAAGTCACCATACTGGAGATGCTGCCGGAGCTGTCCGACGGCGGGAACCAGCTGCACGGCATAGCGCTGGACGTCAAGCTCCGCGAGCTGGGCATTACAGTCTCGCTTTCCACAAAGGCGCTGGAGATTAAAGCCGGGGGAGTTGAGGCGGAGCGTGACGGGCAGCGCGTTTTCTTTGACGCGGACGCCGTAATTTACGCCGTGGGGCAAAAGCCGCGCTCGGAGGAGGCGGACGCGCTGAGGCTGCTGGCTCCGGAATTTCATCAGCTGGGGGACTGTCTGGCGCCGAAAAACATCCGCGCCGCCACGGAAGCGGCATACTTCGCCGCCGCAAACATCGGCAGAATCTAAATCACTCAAACAAAAATCACGCAAACACAAAGCTTGGAGGATAAAGACTTGACAGCAAAAAGAATAATCGCGGCGGTGCTATGCTTCGCCTTAGCCGCAACGCTCGCCTCGGCGGCGTCCCTTTCAAACTTCACGCCGTCGCGCACGTATGCCGAGGGAATGTTTTCGGACGTTTCCGCGTCGGATTGGTTCGCGTCGGGCGTCGCCGGCGGATATGAGCTGGGGCTGATAGACGGCTCTGACGGGGCGTTTAATCCCGGGGGGTATCTCACGATTGCAGACGGTGTTAAGCTCGCCGCCAACCTGCGCTCGATATACGAAACGGGGCGTCCCGTTGTGCAGGGAGTTGACCCCGCGCGCCCGTGGTATGACGCCTTTGTGGGCTATGCCATAGAAAACGGCATCATCGACGACGGGGAATACACAAGCTATGAAGCCCGCGCGGCGCGCTCGGACTTCGCGATGATTATCGCCCGCGCCCTGCCGGAGGAAGCCATAGCGCCGCTAAACGATGTTCCGGACGGGGCTGTGCCCGATGTCGCGGAGCGATATTCCTACGGCGCGGCTGTGTACGCGCTGTATCGCGCCGGAATTGTAAACGGCGGCGGTCCGGAGGGTGAGTTTTATCCCAACCTGCCCGTAACGCGCGCGGAGGCGGCAACGGCTGTTATGCGCATCGCAGACCCGTCTGAGCGCGTGTGGACACAGCGGGCAGGCGCCATGACGCCGGAGCAGATTTACAGCAAATGCGCCCCCGCAGTGTTCTATATCGAGGTATTTGACGGCGAGCGCCTTGTCAAGCAGGGCAGCGGCTTTTTCATCGGAGAAACGGGTCTTGCTGTCACGAACAGCCACGTGATCGCGGGGGCAAAGCGCGCGGAGGCGACGCTTTCCACAGGCGAAAAATATGACATAACAGGGCTGTACGGCTATGATATCCTTGCCGACTGCGCGCTAATTCAGCTTGAGGGCGAGAGCTTCCCGACGCTTGAAATAGGGGACTATGAGCCGAAAACAGGCGCGGAGGCGTACACAATCGGCAATCCGATAGGGCTTATCAATTCATTTTCACGCGGGATAGTCTCCACGGCGCACCGCGAAATTGAGGATGTCCAGTACATTCAAATTGACGCGGCGATTTCAGCCGGAAGCAGCGGCGGCGCGCTGCTGGACGCCGCGGGGCGCGTCATCGGCATCACAAGCGCAGCCATGACGGGCGGGCAGAGCCTTAACCTTGCGATGCCCATCGGCGCGATATTAAAAATACAAAACGAAACAGCTTACCCTCTCGGGGAATT
The DNA here is from genome assembly GCA_031255955.1 of Oscillospiraceae bacterium. GTDB lineage: Bacteria > Bacillota > Clostridia > Oscillospirales > Oscillospiraceae > JAIRRO01. The sequence goes on along the minus strand of JAIRRO010000093.1, from coordinate 2,800 downwards.
CCCCGAAAAAAGCAAGCTGTACGAAAGCCATTTCCCCGTGCCGGACTTTGGCGCATATGCCGGACTTGAGCCTGTGCGCGAAACGGAATTCGCGGGGTCATTGAGCCTAATGTATGATGTCTCGGACAAAAACGTCCCGGAGCTGATGGCAGGCTATGCCGCACTGCTTGAGGATTACAGCTTCTTCCGCTATGACGAGCAGGGCGAAAAAATCCCTGTCGGGACTCCGATTGACGAGGAAGCCAAAACGGTCTATTACAACCCGATGTTTGACGTGGAGGTATCCTTCCGCGCCGAGCTCCGCGGCAATACAACGCTGTTATTGTTGGACATTTATTGAGGGAGTCTCCTACCCGGCATAACCGAAGTGGCGCAGCGCGTCCGGTTCATTTTCCGCAATGGTAAGGAGCCGGGCAGCTGCGCCGCTTGGCTTGTTGCGCCCGTGTTCCCATGCTTCAACTGTTTTTCTGGACACGCCGAACACATTGGCGAAATTGCCCTGAGACATATTCAGCTTTTCGCGAATGCCCCGCACCTCCTGCGGCGTATACGATTTCGGAGGCTCTATAACCCCGACAGGACTGGTGCGCAGATCCAGCCTTCCTTGTGTATGCTCCAGCGCCTCATTCAAACCGCGCATAACGCTGTCAAAATATTCACTCATTGAAATTGCCCTCCGATTCCCGCTTGATTATATCAACAACCGCCTTTAGCATTTGCTTTTGCTCGTCTGAAAGCGTTTCCTGCTCATTTTTCGCGTAAACACCTATCAGGTACACAAGATCACGCACTATCAAATCCACATATAAAACGCGGGTGCTACCGCGTTTTCCCTGCCCCTCAAAGGCAAACCGCATTTTCCGCAATCCGCCGGTTCCGCGAATGACAGAGCCGATTTTCGGATTTTCTGTGATGGCGCCCTCCAGCCTTCGGCGGTCTTCGTCCCCAAGTCCAAGTCTTTCCCAGCGCTTATCAAACTCTTTTGTTGAGCAAAACATTCTGATAATAATAATCACCCGCTTTGTGTTCGTGCGACAGTATATTGCATTCAGCGCGAAATGTCAACAGCCCGACGAGCGCGCGGCGCGCGCGAATAATCCGCTGCCTCTGCGGGTAAAATAACGCAAAACGATTGCGGGGGCGGCAAATATGACAAACAAGGAATATGGGGAGCTGGCAAAGCGGCGCGCGCCGAAATCGAACTCCGCGGGCAACGGCGTCAAGGCGTTTATCATCGGGGGCTTGATCTGCTGCGCGGGGCAAGCGCTGTATTTTTTGTATGAACACCTGGGACTGGATGAGGAAACAGCGCGCGCCTTAATGAGCGTGACGCTGGTGTTTCTCGGTTCGCTGCTTACGGCGCTGCATATCTATGACAAGCTGGCGCGCCACGCCGGGGCGGGGACGCTGGTACCGATAACCGGCTTTGCCAACTCCATAGTCTCGGCAGCTATCGAATTCAAAAGCGAGGGGCTTGTGACAGGCACAGCGGCGAAAATGTTCATCATCGCGGGACCCGTGCTTGTGTTCGGCGTCGCGGCGTCCGTGCTGTATGGAATAATACTGTGTATTATAAAATAAGAATAAAATCCGATTAAATTATCTCGCCCGTGGAGGTTTGCGATTTGAACGGGGACGCCTCTGAAAGACCGTCCCGCGCCAGCATACCCTCTAAAACCTCAATATCAGAGCTGATATCAATAGCGTCGGAATGAAACAGCCTGTCTAGCTGGCGCTCAAAGCCGATGACAAGATTATCAAGGACGTTGTCTATGCTCTGCTTTGTGGAGGAAATGTTATCACCGCGGATGCCCTGCCGTTCAAGCGTTGCATACGCGCGCAGGAGCTTTAGCGTCGTGGGGAGATAATAGCTCATAAAGCGGCGTATTTGCGGCAGCTTTTCCGGATCCTCCAGCACGGCGGCGAAAATCTTGGCGCACGCCGCCTCTATGCGTTCGATTTTATATGAAATGCCGTTATCCGTGATTTTCGCGTTTAAGGAACGCAGCTCGGATATGACGCGGTCGAATTCTGATATCTCCGCGCGGGCAGCCTGCTCAGACTCCGGCGTGCGTGCCTTGGCTGCACCTGCGGCACTGGCGTCAGCGGAGCTGAGTACCAGCTCGTTTTGACGCGCGTCTATGTATGCCCCGCTGCCGAAATATCCGTCGTCAATCATTGACTGAATGTCGCGCCGCGCGCGCCCCGCGCTTACACCCAGCGCGGAGGCAAATTCCGCGATGCTCATAGAGCGTTGGTCGCCCAGCTTTGCCAGATAGCGCTGACGGAGCCTTACGCGCCGCGAGAGAACCCCGCGCACACTGAGAACCAGCAAGCCGCCGAGGGGATAAAACGCGCTTTTCAGCAGCTCCCACCACCAAAATGGGCTGCCCAAGCTGATATCGCTGATGGTTTCAATCAGCATCGCGCCGCCGCCAACGATGGCGACAGCCGCCGCAATTGTAAGCAGCAGGGTGAATAATTTCGCCGTTTTGCGTTCTTTTTCAAGCTGTGTTGCCGCCGTGCCGCTCGTCTCGTCGCCTTTATTTACATCCGCCGTCGTTGCCTTTTTTGCTTTTTTCGCGGGGGATTTTGCAAGGGGTTTCGCCTGTGCCTCCGCTGCCCGTACTCTAATTTCAGCTTCGACGGCTCCGGGCGCTTCGTTGCTTTGACGCTGCGCCTTATTCCGCGCGGCTGTGCGCGCGTCGCCGATGTATCTCGCGGTTGAGCGAAGCTTGCCTATCAGCATCATTAACCCGATAGGCCAAAAGAGAAACAGCATTATAATAACGGCTATCCA
>JAIRRO010000158.1 GCA_031255955.1 Oscillospiraceae bacterium | reverse complement strand
GGCGTCGCGGTGCCGTTGACAGGTTTCGGCGCGGCGCTTGCGGAAGGCGTTCGGCGCGGGATAAAAGAACGCGGCGCGCTCGGGATTCTCACCGGAGGGATAAGCTCGGTGGCAGCAGGCTTAGCTGCCGCCATCGTGCTGGGATTCATCTTCGCGCTCATCGCTAAACCCGGCGACAAATCGTAATTGTTAAAAGCTATTTCACTTATCTCCGTAGTGTGTGCAGCACTCTGCGATTTCCACTACTCCGTCGGCTATGCGAAATACGAGACGATTGGCGTCGTCAAGCTGCTTGCTCCACCAACCGGAAAGATTGCCGGATAAAGCCTCAGGGTGTCCGAGACCGCCTGTTCCATTGCGCTGTGTATCCGTAATTATCTTCTTTAGGTCGCGAAATAGACGCTTTTCACGCTCTGCGATTGAAAAAAACTGTTTCAGAGCGTGCGGAGATAATTTAACAGGCATCATAATGGCGTGCCCTCTAATTGCGCGATGGATTCAAGCAGATATTTTTGATTTGTGTCTGAATAAAACGGGTCAGGGTCGCGGCGGACGATGGGTTTTCGTGAAACAGGTTGTTTGTGGTCACCGTAATCAGCAGCGGATTTAGGTTGACGACCTTTTTTTGCTTCCAACTGCGCGATGGATTCAAGCAAATATTTTTGGTTGGCATCCGAATAAAACGGGTCGGTAACAACGCGAGCGGATATTTCAAAAGGGATACGCTGCTCGCGCAGGACGGTTTTTACATAAAGGTTTATCGCCGTTGTCGCGTTCAAACCAACCGAGCGGCAAAATTCATCAAAGCCGCGCTTCTCATCGGCGTCCAAACGAATATTGAATGATTTCTGAGCCATTGCAAATAGACACCTCCTGTGTGCCTATTATACATCCAATAGAGCATAAAGTAAACAATAAATTTCAAAGATGACAGGACATAAAGCATCGCGCGTTTATCTTTCTCCGTCCCGCGCAAAAATTGCTATTGCAAAACGCGTCGCGGTGGTGTATAATACACCCAAATAAAACTAAGGAGATGTTCCTCATGTCCGAAAAACAAACTGAAAGATACCTTGGCGAGAGCACACCGAAGCTCGGATTCGGATTCATGCGACTGCCGCGCACAGACGGCGGAGGCGGAGGGGGCTTCGGCGGTTTTGGCGCGCCGCCGGAGTTCGATTTGCCGCAAATCGAAAAAATGGTAGACTACTTCCTTGACCACGGCTTTACTTATTTCGATACCGCGTTCGTGTATGCGGGCTCGGAGGAAGCGATGAAGAAAACCCTTGTGGAGCGCCATCCGCGGGATAAATTCACCATCGCGTCAAAGCTGAACCTAATGTTCGCGAATTCCGCGGACGACCTGCAAACCCAGTTCAACACAACGAAGGAGAGACTGGGCGTCGATTACCTCGATTTCTATCTACTGCACGGGCTGGGCGGTCAAACCATCCAGAAGGCGGAGGATTTGAAGGCGTGGGACTTCGTGAAGGGCTTGAAGGAACAGGGGCTTATCCGCCACCTCGGACTTTCCTTCCACGGTACGCCGGAGGAGCTTGAGGGTGTGTTCCAAAAGCATCCCGAGGCGGAATTTGTCCAGCTTCAAATCAACTATCTCGACTGGGAGAGTCCGCAGGTGCAATCCCGCCGCATCTATGAAGTGGCGCGGAAGTACAACGTCCCCGTGACGGTAATGGAGCCTGTCAAGGGCGGGCAGCTTGCCAGCGAGGAATCCGTTTTCGGAGCGGAGCTGAAAAAAGCCGCGCCGGAGGTATCCGTTGCGTCGTGGGCGCTGCGTTACGTCGCGTCGCTCGACGGGCTTATTACGATCCTCTCCGGTATGTCCACATACGAACAGGTTGTGGACAACGTAAAAACCTTTGAGGGAATCAAAAAGCTCACAGACAGCGACCGCGCGCTGCTTGACCGCGCTATCGAAGCCATCAATTCCGTGCCGAGCGTACCGTGTACGCGCTGCAATTACTGCGCGCCGAACTGTCCGCAGAACATCAACATCCCCGCGCTGATCGGTCTGTACAACGACTATCTGGTGTACCGCTCAAAGGACGGCATAGCCAGAAGCTACGGATTTATGACCGGACAAGGCGGCAAGGCAAAGGACTGCGTATCCTGTAAGACGTGCGAGGAGCACTGCCCTCAGCACATAGAAATCGCGGACACGCTGGCAAAGCTCTCACCGCTGGTGGACTGACGAAAACCGGCGCGGACAAAGGGGCGGGATTAATCCCGCCCCTTTGTCATAAATTTTTTTCTTGCCTTATCCCGCGCGAGGTATTATAATCATACGGCGTTTGGTCATCGGACTATAATAAAACAAGGGGCGGAGGACGGCGCAATGATTACGCTTCAAACTCAAAACGGTAAAATCACTATCGCGCGCGATGTTTTTACGCATCTCGCCGGGGATGCGGCGACAAGCTGCTTCGGTGTAAAGGGTATGACGGTGCGCTCGGTCACGGATGGACTTGTGCATCTGTTGCGGCGCGAATCGATGAGTCGCGGCGTACACGTCACTTATAACGACGACGGCACAATATCCGTGGAGCTGCACATCGGCGTTGACGCGGGCGTCAATATACCCGCGATTTGAGAAAGCATCAAGTCTGAGGTGCGCATTAAGCTGGAATCGGCGACGGGAATCAACGACACGCGCGTGGATATCTATGTCGATTCTATGATACTCGGTTGAGCATGCGCATGGCTGTATGCACACGGCTGAAGGAAGGGGGTAACCGGACTTGACGCAGCTTCTCACAGGCGAGCGGTTTTGCGCGATGCTGAAAAACGCCGCCGCCGCGATAGAGCTTCATAAAACGGAAGTCAACGAGCTTAACGTATTTCCGGTTCCGGACGGAGATACCGGTACAAATATGAGCCTTACGCTGTCAAGCGGCGCGAGGGCGCTGGACACAGGCAATCCGCGCACGGTTTCAGCCGCCGCGGAAATCACGGCGAGCGCGCTGCTGCGCGGTGCGCGCGGGAACTCCGGCGTTATATTATCGCTGTTGTTCCGCGGGATGTCAAAGCGGATGAAGGATGCCGAGTCAGCCGATTCTGTGCTGTTCGCTATGGCGCTGCGCGACGGCGTGGACGCCGCGTATAAAGCCGTTATGAAGCCGACAGAAGGCACAATTCTCACCGTTTCGCGCCTTGCCGCCGATGCGGCTGTGGAGGCGTCGCTTGAGGAAAACGATATCGAAATCGTCCTTGAGCGGGCAATTGACGCGGGAAAAATCGCGCTCGCCGACACAATAAATCAAAATCCAGTGCTTAAAAAGGCGGGGGTCATCGACTCCGGCGGCAAGGGATATATCTATATCCTTGACGGTATGCTCCGCGCGCTGCGCGGAGAGGTGATAGAGCGCGAGGAAACGGGCGAAACGCGCGCCGCCGCGGACTTTACAGACTTTGACACGGGCGATATAACCTTCGCCTACTGCACAGAGTTTATTGTAGGACGCGAGAACGCGCGCGACCCCAACGCGCTCAGGGCGTTTCTCGACGCCCGTGGGGACAGTATCGTCGTCGTGGATGACGACGAAATTATTAAAGTTCACGTCCATACAAACGAACCCGGCGACGTGCTGACAGAGGCGCTGACCTTCGGAGCGCTGCTGTCCGTAAAAATTGAAAATATGCGCGAGCAGCACACGGAAAAGCTCATCACGGCGGCAGAGCAGAACGAAGCACCGAACGCCGCTCCGCCCGAACGACGCTACGGCGCTGTGGCGGTATGCTCCGGCGCAGGACTTGAAACAGCCTTCCGTGACCTCGGCGCGGACAAAATAGTCACCGGCGGTCAAACGATGAACCCCTCCACAGAGGACATTCTTGCCGCCGTGGAGGCTGTACCCGCCGAGATTGTTTTCGTATATCCGAACAATAAAAATATCATTATGGCGGCGGAGCAGGCGGTGCCGTTATCCACGCGCCGCGTCGTCGTCATACCGACAAAATCCGTCCCGCAGGGCGTTTCGGCGATGCTCGCCTTTGACCCCGAAGCGGACGAAGAAACGAATACAAACGCCCAGCGCGAGGCGGCTGGCGGGGTGCGCACGGCGCTGATTACGCACGCGGCGCGCGACTCCTCGTTTGACGGACACGAGATTCACGAGGGCGAATATCTTGCGCTGCTGGACGATTCGCTGCTTGTCAGCGGACAAGACCTCGCCGACGTCACCGCGAGTCTTGCCGACGCCTTATCCTCCAAGCCGCCGGAATTCATCACGATCTTCACCGGAAGCGAAGCCTCCGGTGAAGAATCAGAGCTGCTGCGGCAAAGCCTGCAAGCCTTACCGGGCGCGGAGCTGATTCTTATCGACGGCGGACAGCCCGTGTACAGATTCATCATCTCGGCGGAATAAGCGCCGCCGTCACACAAACAACCACCCCCGAATATTATTGTGTATTCGGGGGTGGTTGTTTGTTTATTACATATCGTTCTTTCATTGAGTCCGCGCTGCTTGCCCTGTCGCTCTCCGCGGATATTTTTGTGGCGTTTGCGGCGTATGGCGGAACGGGGATGCGCGTACCGCGACGAACGGCGCTATCCTCGGCGCTCATCTGCTCCGGGATTTTTATTGCGTTCGGTTTGATAGGAACGCTGGTGTGCCCGGCAGTGCCCGCGGGCGTCTCAAAGGCAATCGGATTTTTTACGCTGTTCGTAATAGGGCTGATGAGAATCTTCGACAGCTCCGTAAAAGCGTTTATCCGAAAATTGAAACGCCGCCCGGGAAAAATAATTGAGGTGTACGCCGACCCGCAAAAGGCTGACCTTGACCTCGGCGGAGAGCTATCCCCGCGCGAGGGGGCGCTGCTTGCCGCCGCGATGAGTCTTGACGGCGCCGCCGCCGGCTTTGGCACAGGCGCGGCGGCGTGCAAATCCGCAGCGGTGGCGGGCGCGCCTGCGCTCTGCGGTGGCGTGATGTTAACGGCTGTGCTGTCGTTCTTTTTTTGTATCACAGCGATTGCGCTGGGCTTCCTGCTGGGGCAAAAGCTGAAGGGGACGCGCGCCGGAGCGGTGATCGATATGTCCGCCGCTGCGGGACTCACGCTGCTCGCTCTTGCGTTTTGGCGTCTGGCGTAACGGCGGGGGATGTGAAAATCCCCGCGCCGCTCATCATTTTTTCGATGGAAATGCCGTAACCCTTCAAGGGGTCGCTTATCAAAACATGCGTCACCGCGCCTATCAGCCTGCCGTCCTGAATGATGGGACTGCCGCTCATGCCCTGCACTATGCCGCCCGTTATTTCTGTAAGCGCGGGGTCGGTGATGGTGACAAGCATGCTGCGTCCGTCAGCCTCTCCACCGGAATACACGCGACTTATCTCTGCCGTATATTCGCGCACCTCTCCGCCGCTGACATTTGAAAGGATAGATGCCGAGCCTGTGTGAATTTCGCTCTCTCGCGCGGTTTTTATGGCGTTGCCCGCGGGGAATTCCGGCGCTGTGATTTTTCCGAAAATCCCGCAGCCCGTGTTCGCGACGACAGTGCCGAGCCTGTCGTCAAAATTGAAGCTGCCGCGCAGCTGTCCCGGAGCGCCCGACTTGCCCTTGGCGACATCCGTCACCGAAACGCGCGAAATCGCGCCGCCGCGCACGGGCAGCACGACGCCCGTGTCGCTATCGTTTACGGCGTGACCGAGCGCTCCGTAGGTGTTCGTCGCGGGGTCATAAAACGTGACGGTGCCGATACCGGATACAGCGTCGCGCACCCACAGCCCAAGACTGTATTCCCCGCTTTTCGTCAGGCGCGGCGAGACCATACACTGCGCTATGCCGCTCCCGCGCCTCACCTGCACGCATACAGGCTCTCCGTCCTGATCCTTCATCGCGTTTTTCAGATCCTCACCGGAGGAAACGGGGATGCTGCCGACACGCGTTATTATATCCCCCGCCTTTAATCCGGAGCCCTTTGACGGAGACGGCGTTGAGCCGTCAGAGCAGGTGTCCGGTATGCCGACAACCACAACGCCGTCGGACTCAAGCCGTATACCGACGGCGCGCCCCACGGGGATAAGCGAAACAGGACGCTCTGACTCCGCGCCGTGCGCGGACGTCGTGATAAGGCACGCGCAGACAAGCGCGAAAAACACCGTTATTCTGTTACTTATTTTTTTATTCGATTCCATAGCCTACCTCGCTGACTTCTGATTTCCAATTCGCCGCTTTGACGCGGCTGTTTTAATATGTCCGGTATAAATCACGCTTTGCGTGACAATATATTACTTCACCGATTGACGGTTGATTTCATTGACTTGCCAAATAATTAGAGCGGATTTGAATGCACAGCTGGAAATTATTTATCGCAAAAACTTCGAAAATTTGACAATTAGTAATACATACCACGCGGTGAATAATTGACATAATGGCAGTGATTTCCCGCATTTTGCGTATGACATTTCCCGACAAATTGGAAAAATAAGCTCCATATTAAAATAAAAAATTGGAAAATAAATCTTGCATTTTCCACGCGGCTATGTTAAATTGTCGTCGTCGGCGTTAATCTGCGTAATCAACGCACATTAAGCAATTAATATGAACTACAATGGAGGAAATGAAAAATGCAAGGCAAAATCAAAATCGTTCTGGCGGATTCGGGGGAGGAATACCGCAAGCTCATGGCGGATATGCTGCGCGACGAGGGCGACTTCATCGTATCCGGGGTGACAGGGGACGGCGCGGCGGCGCTGGCTGATGTGACGCGCGAAAAGCCTGATGTGTTGATTACAGATATAATACTGTCGGGACTTGACGGACTCTCCCTCATCGGCAGAATTTCAGAGCTTCCCGAGGCTGACCGACCCGCGGTGATTGTAGTCTCAGGCTTCGCCTCTGAGCAGACGCTCGCGGAGGCGGCAGAGCTGGGCGCCGCATACTTCATGCAAAAGCCCTGCGATGTGGCGGCGCTGTTCTCCCGCGTGCGGCAGCTTGCCGGGGCGTCGCGCCCGACCTCAGAGGCGCGCGAGTTGCGCGCCCCCGCGAGAGCGGCGGAAAAACCAATAGAAGCCACCGTGACAGAGGTTATTCACGAAATCGGCGTACCGGCGCATATCAAAGGCTATCAGTACGTGCGCGAGGCGATAATACTCGCAATTGAGGATATGGAGATAATAAACTCCGTCACAAAAATCCTTTACCCGACCGTGGCGCGAAAATTCCACACCACGCCGTCACGCGTGGAGCGCGCCATAAGACACGCCATAGAAGTGGCGTGGGACAGGGGAGACATTGAAACGCTGCAAAAATTCTTCGGATACACTGTGTCGAACATCAAGGGTAAACCGACAAACAGCGAATTTATCGCGATGATAGCCGACAGATTAAAGCTGCGGATGAAGCAGCGGGCATAAGACGCAAATATTTCCGTAAAATATACCCCGGCGTCTGTTGACAAAGAAATTCACCTGTGGTAGACTGAAGCCAGAAATTCGGGTACCTCAAAAACCTCAAAAAACCTCTGCCGGACGCGGAGCCGGACGAATGGGGGTGGTGAAAGGAAAAGGCGTCTTATGATGTCCGCCGGGGCTTCACAATCGAATACGGCACACGCTGAAAATGCCGCCGGGCGTATCTATGATATTCAAGGGTACGCCGTGCACGACGGACCCGGCATCCGCACAACGGTGTACACCAAAGGCTGCCCGCTTAAATGCCTGTGGTGCCACAGTCCGGAGTCGCAGCGCTATGAGCTTGAGCTGGGATATCTGGCGGTTAAATGCATAGGAACAGACCTGTGCGAGAACGCCTGCATCAAAGCCTGTCCCCAGGGGGCAATATCAAGGGACGAACCCAAGGCAGCCCTCGACGGCTCGGGCATGATACAAAAGGCGACGATCGACCGCTCGAAATGCAAAAACTGTCTGAGTTGCACCGGGGCGTGCGTCACAAAGGCGCTGTACGCAACGGGCTGGGAAACCACCGTTGACGAGGTGTATGACAGGCTCAGCCGCGACCGCGATTTCTTCAAAAACGGCGGCGGGATCACAATTTCCGGCGGAGAGGCAATGGCGCAGTTCCCGTTCACGCTGAATTTGGCGAAGCGCTTGAAGGGCGACGGAGTACATATCTGCCTCGATACAACGGGGCACGCGCCCGCGGAGCGGTACGAGGAAATTATGCCGTATATCGACCTGTTTCTGTATGACATCAAGCATATGGATTCGGCGAAGCACAAGCGCTTCACAGGCGTCGGTAACGAGCTGATTCTCGAAAACGCGCGGTTTTTGGCAAAACGCGGGGCGGCGCTGCAAATTCGTGTAGTCGTCATACCAAAGCTGACTGATAACGAAGCCGACCTTAGAAAAACAGCGGAATTCTGCGCGTCGCTCGGCGAGGCTGTAAAGCTGGTTCAGGTTCTTCCGTACCACAAGACAGGGCGTATGAAATACGACCGTCTGGGCTGGCGGTATAAGCTGACGAATGTAGAGCCACCGGACGACGGATTTATGGAAGAGGTTCTTGAGATGTTCCGCAGCTACGGACTTAATTGCCGGCTGCATTAAAGGGTACCCACGGTTAATTATGCGCCAATGGCGCGGAAAGGTATGGTTACTATTATGTCAAAATTCGATGTCCCCCTATCAAAGCGAGCCCAGGCGCTGAAGGACAAGAGGGCGCGGATCAACAAGGATCTGCGGCTTAATGTCGAGCGCAACCGTATCATCACAGAGTATTACAAGGCGCACGAGAACCAGCACCCGCTCTATAAACGCGCGGGCTATCTGAACACATGGTGCACAACGCGCAAAATCACAATCGAGGATGAGGATATTTTCTTCGGCGACGCGGGTCCCACCTGCCGCTCCCTCCACTTCGATATCGAGCAGACGCCGCACAGCTGGTTTGCCTCCAACTTCGGCGACACGGACGAACGCTTCCGAGCCGCGTGGCAGGCTCCGGGCAGCATCTGGGTCAGCGACGAGGAGCGCGCGTATCTGCTTGAAGCCGCCGATTATTGGGTCGGCAAGGATATTGGCGCCACAGCGCGCGGGATAATGCCCGATTTCTTTGAGGCGGGCGGCGCGCCCCCGTTCTTTATGGATGCGAACGGCACATATCCGGGTCACTTTAATCCGAACTACGAAAAAGCGGTTACAGTCGGCTTCGGCGCGGTGCGCCGCGAAGCGCTTGAAAAAATCGACGAAATCGTCAAGCACACAACGCACGACAACACGCGTAAAGAAATGTTCTACCGCGCGATTGTCAGGGTGTGCGACGGCATGATCGCGATGAGCAAGCGCTATGCCGAAGGCTGCCGCGAGGCGGCGAAGTCAGCCTCTCCCGAGCGCCGTGAGGAGCTGCTGAAAAGAGCGGAATCCTTGGATTGGATTCTTGAAAACCCCGCCCGCAACCTGTGGGAAGGACTGCAAATAGTACTCTTCTATCAAAACCTTATCACAGCGGACGGAACGCACTGGGCGGACTCCCCCGGACTGATAGACAGCTTCCTGGGACCGCTCGCGGAGAACGATATTAAAACAGGCGCGCTGACGGTTGAAGGTGCGCAGGAGCTGTTTGACGCCTTCCTGCTTCAAATCGGCAACCAGATCATTATGTTCCCGAAGCCGAATAACGACCAGCTTATCGAAGCCCACGCGAACGGCAAAACGATGTTTGACCTTCAGGGCGGTATGCAAAATATCGCGGCGGGCTCGCTCATCACAATCGGCGGACAGACGGTTGACGGCAAGGGCGATTATTCCATCGCGACAGAAATGATGCTGCTTGCGTATTATCGCCTCCGCGTTGCCGAGCCGAGTCTCGCGCTGCGTGTAAACAAATTCACACCGGAGCGCATTTGGGAGCTGGGCGTCGAGTGCAGCAAGCGCTTAGGCGGGATGCCGCAGTTTAATAATGACGACGTCATCATTCAAAGCATGCTTGACCGCGGGGTGCCGATAGAAGACGCGCGCCGCTACGCCGTATTCGGCTGCGTCGAGCCCGCCATCTCCGGTAAAGAATGGTCGATGGCTGCCAACTGCGGAATGTACGGCGGAGGACCTCCGGGATTGCTGAGTACGGTTCAATCAATAATTTTCGGCAATTACAACCCGATGATGGGCGGCGAAACCCCGGGACCCGCTGCCAAGAAGCTCTATGAATACGAGTCCTTTGAAGAGATCAAAACCGAAATTGAAGCTCAGGTCAAGGCGGGTGTAGACCGTGCCTCGCGGGCATATCAATGGGCGGCGCTGGTCTTTGAAACGGCATGGCCGTGCCTGTCGGCGTCAACGATGACCGACGGCTGCATGGAGTCCGGAAAAGATGTCACATGGGGCGGCGCGAAATACAACGGAATGGGCAGTATGTTCAACGCCGTGGCAACGGCGGGCGACAGCCTGATGACCATCAAAAAGCTCTGCTTCGACGACAAAACAGTATCCCTGCGCGAGCTGTATGACGCGCTTGTCGCCAACTGGGAGGGCTATGAGATGCTGCGCCAGAAGGTGCTTAACGAGGTGCCCTTCTACGGGAACGACAACCCCGAGCCGGATTCCATCGTCGAATGGATGACGAATCTGTGGGCTGACGAATTCAATTCGCGTCCCGGACCGAACAACGGCGAATGCAATATGGGCGCGCTTGATTTATACTGGGTATCCGGCGGCAAACGCACGTGGGCAACGCCCGACGGCAGAAGAACGGGAGACCCGCTCTCCCCCTCAAGCGACCCGAGACCGGAGGCTGTCAAGAACGGCCCGCTGCTGTACGTCAAGAGTGTTGCCAAAATGCCGTGGGTTAAGCTCCGCTGCGGCGGCGCTATTAACCTGCGCCTTGACGCGAACGCCGTGCGAAGCGAGGAATCCACAGCCAAAGTGCGCGACCTTATTCAATCGTACTTCACCATGGGCGGTATTCAATTCCATTTCACAGTGGCGGACACCGCCGTTATGCGCGCGGCGCAGAAAAACCCGCAGGACTACCAAGACTTAGTAGTGCGCATTGCGGGCTTCTCCGCGTATTTCACGCATCTGCCGGTTGACGATCAAGAGAACTATATCGCAAGGTATGAAATAGCGGTGTAATTAACCGGACAAATCCAGTATCCCCAACGCCGCGGATATTTTATCCGCGGCGTTATTTTATCTCGGGATAGCTAAGCCCCTGCATAAAGCCGTCGAGCCGCGCGCTTTGAACATCGCCCGCGATTATCTCGTTGCGATAGACGATAATGTCCGCGACGGCGGAATCGTCGCCCCCGGGGAAATTTCGAATCCTGTACGTATAGCGCACAGCCTCCGCCCCGCCGTATGTCGAAAGGTCAAAGCCCTGCGCCGTCTGAATTTCATTATACCTTTTGTAAACGCCGTCAAGCTCGCGCGGGATGGTAACCGTCTGCTCCTCAATCGCGTTTTCCTCCACGCTCCAGCCGAGATTTTCAAGGTATTCCACGCGGTCGTTGTTGCTTCGGACGATTTTTGACGTCGGCGAATTTGCTTCGGAGCGCCGCCCGAAGAGAAGCACGAGTACAATCAAAGCCGCCCCGAGCGCAATCAACGCGGCGACAGCCCTTTTTCTGTTGAATCTGGTAGTAACCATTACCATAAAAAAGCCCACTCCTTTTCCCCGCCACGCCGCGGCGAAGCCGGGGGCGGGCGCGAAATATTCAGCGGCGGCAAGCCGCTTTGTACAAGATTATTCGCGCCGCCGCCCTGATATTACAGCCCGCTGCACCATCCCGTCGCGCCCCCGCGAGCCAATATTTCAAAAAAAGGGTTGATATCGTCAAAAGGGTGGTGTATACTATGTGTAATAACCGGCTGTTTCTGTTTTATTTTGGTTTATTAAGTCGTAATTTTTTATAAAGGTAGGTGCCGCCGTGTCCGGCAGAATATTTCAAGGTGTAATCGTTCAGATGAGAGAGGCAACGAATCGGGACGTCGGAATACTTGATTCCGACGGGATGGTTGTCGCCAGTACAGATTTGTCTATTGTCGGTCAGATGACAGAGCCGTCCCCCGTGTATGATGAAGCCCAAGGCGTAATATGCGCGGACGGGCGCACATATAAAACGCTTGCCCCGACGGGACAGGGTCCCAGCTATACCGTTTTCGCAGAGGGTGAGGACGAAAGCGCGAGAACAGTCTGTTTGCTTGCGTCCATCGCGGCGCAGGAGGCGCGGCTGCGCTATGAAGAAAGCAATGACCGCACAGCCTTCATCAAAAGCATAATTTCAGACAATGTCCTGCCCGGGGATGTTTATGTACGTGGTCGCGAATTCGGCTTCGTCACGGATGCGCCTCACGCCGTGCTGCTTATTCGGCAGACGGAAAGCACAGATTTCAGCGTCGTTTCGCTTGTGCGCGAGATGTTCCCCGATTCGCAGGATGATTTCATCGTTTCGATGTCCGCCAGCGATATCGCCGTCGTGGCGGCGCTTCCGGAGGATGAGGACGAACAAAAACTGCCGGAGCTTGCGGGAAAAATAGCGCGGCGTCTGCGCACCTCAGGCGCGCCGCCGTTCGTCATTGGCGTCGGCACCCCCGCCGCCAGCCTGCGCGAGCTGGCGGATAAATATAAAGAGGCGCAGGTTTCAATCGAGGTCGGAAAGGTCTTTGATACGGACAGGACGATTATCCACTACGAAAATCTTGGGATAGGGCGCCTGATATATCAGCTTCCCAAAAGGCTGTGCGAGATGTTCCTGTCAGAAGTTTTCAAAAAAAATCCGATCGAGACGCTTGACGCAGAGACGCTTTACACGATAAACAAGTTCTTCGAAAACAATTTGAACGTCTCTGAAACCTCGCGTCGGCTGTTTGTCCACCGCAATACGCTGGTGTACAGGCTTGAGAAAATAAAAAAGGTCACGGGGCTTGACCTCCGTGAGCTTGACCACGCCATCGTGTTCAAGGTGGCGCTTATGGTGACGAAATATCTCAGATCACAGGGAAAGGGCGGGTTCTCGATTTGAACGTCGTCACGAATATGGTTCACCTGCGCGATGTTTTCAAAACCTACGCAAATAACACCAAAGCGCTGAAGGGAATAAGCTTTACCTTGGAACCGGGGGAATTCGCGTTCCTTGTCGGTCCCTCAGGCTCGGGGAAATCAACTATTATAAAGCTGCTTATCGGAGAGGTTGCGCCGACGGACGGTGACATTTCCGTCGCCGGCTTTGATGTCGCGAATATAAAGCCGCGCCGCCTGCCGCAGCTGCGTCGCCGCGTCGGCGTGATATTTCAGGATTTCAGGCTGATAGAAAAGAAAACGGTGTATGAAAACGTGGCGTTCGCCATGCGCGCGGTCGGGGCGTCAAATCAACAGATACGCCAGCGCGTGCCGTATGTGCTGGATCTTGTCGGGCTTGATATGAAAACCAAGGCATTTCCGTCAGAGCTTTCGGGGGGCGAGCAGCAGCGGGTGGCAATCGCGCGCGCGCTGGTGAACAATCCGCAGCTGATAATAGCGGACGAGCCCACGGGGAATCTTGACCCGGCGCGCAGTTTGGAGATTTTAACGCTGCTTCAAAAAATAAATGAGCTTCAAACAACGGTGCTTGTCGTGACGCATGAAAAGTCGCTGGTGGACAGGCTGTCACGCCGTGTAATCGCGATAGATGGCGGACGAATAATCAGCGACGGAGCGGGTGGGTATTACAACTATGAGGAGTTTTAGAGCGGGTTATTACATACGCGAAGGGCTGTCCAGCATTTTTACGCACGGATTTATGTCCTTCGCCAGTGTGTTTATCGTCGTGGCGTGTCTTATTATAATGGGCAGCTTTTCGCTGCTCGCCGTGAACGTAAATAAGATAATCGGCGATTTTGAAGACGAGAACGTCATACTGGCGTATATTCACGAGTCATATTCCGTGGAGGATGCGCGCGCCCTCGCAGGGGCGATAGATGCGGTGCCCAATGTGCGCTCCGCGCGGTTTGTCACGCGGGAGGAAGCCTTCAACAGCTTTCTTTCCGGTGTGGAGGATAAATCGCGTTTCGAGGATATTGACGCCACCGTGCTGCGGCACAGATTCACGGTGTATGTGGATGACATCGCCTTTATCGAGCGGACGCAGGAGGATTTGTTGAATATCCCCGGCGTTGCAAGGGTGACGGCGAATCTGCTGATTGCGCGCGCGCTGGTCACGACAAGGAATATAGTCTCCGGGGTATCAACGGTGATAGTTGCGGTGCTGCTCATCATCTCGCTGTTCATAATGATGAATACCGTCAAGCTCGCAACATTTGAGCGCCGCGACGAAATAGCGATTATGAAGGTTGTGGGCGCGACGAATTCATTTATACGCTGGCCGTTTATATTCGAGGGGTTTATCCTCGGGCTGTTCGGCTCGCTGGTCGCCTTCATAACTCAGTGGGGGCTGTACACAGCAGTTACGGATGCGCTGCTCTCCGGCGGAGCCACCGGCGGCGGACTTATTCAGGCGATTTCCTTCTCACAGGTGGCGCTGTCGCTCTGTGTGGTATTTGCGGTAATAGGCATAGGCGTCGGAATTATCGGCAGCAGCTTTGCGATTCGCAAGTACCTGAAGGTGTAAAATCGGTAATGGACGGATAGCGCAGCGGATTATTTATTTGTATAGCAAGAAATAATCGCAAGCACAATAGCGTGTAAACCAAGGGTAAAACAAAAACAAATCAGAGGTAAAGACGAGAAAGGACGGTTATAACAGTGAAAAACAAGAAGCTACATAGAGCGATAGCGATTATACTCGCAATAATTATGGTATTTTCAATATTGTGGGCGGCTTTAAGCACAATGACCGCAAGCGCCGTCACTCAGGCGCAGATAGACAAGCTGAGAAGCGAGGCAAAGCAGCTGGGCGATAAAAAGCGCGCAGTACAGTCAGAGATTAACTCACTGAAATATGAGCAGCTGTCCGCGACGGCGAAAAAGAACGTGCTGGACAACAGGATAAGCCTCACAGAGATGGAAATCGACAACATAAACGAGCTGATTGAAGCCTACCGCCTCCTCATAATCGAAAAAGAGATAGAAGTAACAGTGGCGCAAAAGCGCGAGGACGGGCAACTGGAGTTGTATAAGCGCCGGGTACGCGATATGGAGGAAAACGGCGCGCTGTCATATCTGGCTGTCATATTTGACGCCGCAAGCTTTTCAGACCTCTTGGCGAGAATTGACTTCGTGGGCGATATAATGCGCTCTGACGAGGCGGCGTATCGCGGACTGATACAGGCGCGGCTGGATACGATAGCGGCGAAGGATGCCCTTGTGGCGACAGTAGCCGAACAGGAGGCGGAGAAGGTGGAGCTTCAAGTGAAGCAGGAGGAGCTTGTGGCGCAGGTGGAGGAATCCTTGCAGTTGCTCGCATTGCTCGAGGAGGATATCGCCGAGCGCACCGCGATATGGAATGAAATGGACGCCGAAACGGACAGGATACAAGCGGACATCGCGAAAAAAACAGAGGAGCTGCGCCGTCAGGAGGAAGCCGCCGCGCTGTCGGGGAATCTCTCCGGAACGGTGCGCGGGACAGGCTCTCTCCAATGGCCGGGGACAAGCAACGTCATAACGCGCGAGTTCGGTACACAAGAGCATCCGATATACAAGGATATGCGCCCGCATTACGGTATCGATTTGCGCGCGTCGTATGGCTCTAATATTTACGCCGCGGACACGGGAAAGGTCATAACGGCGACATACAGCTCATCCTACGGAAACTATATCGTAATTAACCACGGCGGAGGCAGGACAACGCTTTACGCGCATATGTCAAAGCTGAAATCAAAAGAAGGCGACACAGTCTCAAAGGGCGCCGTAATCGGCTATGCAGGCTCAACGGGCGCATCCACCGCGACGCACCTGCATTTTGAAGTCGCGGAAAACGGCGTGCGCAAAAATCCGCTCAACTACTTCAGCGGCGGGTATGTGTTTAAGGACAAATCATAGGGGAGAAAATACTGCCGAACAGAAGAAATGAATCTGTTGACAATATATCATAAAAGGAATATACTAACGATGGCGGAGAGTCATAACGATGTTTGAAGTTATATTTTATGCCTTGGAAAGCGGCAGTGAGTGATTTGAGAAAATATCTTGATGAGCAGCTTAAAAATCCGGAGTTTGCAGAGGAGTGGGAACGTCAGGCAGCGGAGCGGGCGTACAGACGCGCGATAATCGAGGCTCGCGTCGGTCAAAATCTCACGCAAAAGGAACTTGCGGAGCGATGCGGGATTCGGCAATCCAACCTCAGCCGTATAGAAACAGGCAATTCCAGTCCGACGGTTGCTACGCTGCAGCAGATAGCAAAAGGCTGTGGAAAAACGCTCTATATTGAATTCAGATAAATCCCAAAATCAATCCACCACTATATTATAAGGAGAAATTATTATGTCTTACGAAGCAATCAAAATTACAGACGGGGCATGGAGAATCGAGAACGGTATGGTGCGCTGCTTCCTGTTCGCGGGCAGCGAAAAAGCGCTGCTCATCGACACGGGGATGAGCGATGAGGATCTGGCGTCGGAGGTGAAGTGTTTAACATCGCTGCCCGTTATGCTGGTGAACACACACGCGGACGGCGACCATCTCGGCGCAAATGCACGGTTTGCGGAAGCGTATATGCACCCGGCGGAATTCACCTATTATTACAGCGAAAACCCGGATAGACTGCCGCCCGCGCGCCCGTTATGGGAGGGGGACATCATCGACCTCGGCGGACGGAGCTTTGAGGTACTCACTATCCCAGGACACACAAACGGCAGTATTGCGCTGCTTGACCGCGCGAACAGAATAATCATCACGGGGGACAGCGTATCCCGCGCGCCGGTGTTTATGTTCGGTGAACACCGGAATATACGCGCATACATATACAGCATGAAACGGCTGCTTGCAATGTCCGACACGTTCGACACGGTGTACCCCTCGCACGGGGACTTCCCCGTGGGCATCGCAGAGCTGCGCGATCTGATATACGCGGCGGAGGCATTGCTGCGCGGCGAATTAACAGAAGAGGAATCACCCTTCCCCCTGCACGCAAAGCTCTACAAATCAAACAACGTCGGGTTTTATTTTTAAATGCGGCTCAGGAATTGAGCGGCGGACAAAATAAACGGCGCGTTCGGGAAGTGCCGAAGATTGCCTGTCACCAAAAAAGCGCCGCACTCCAGTGCGACTTCATAAAACATTTTATCATCATTATCGGTAAATAGTATATCGCAGGGTGACGCAAGCACAGAGACGCCATCGTCGCGTATCTTGTTTATCAGTCCGCCGATACGGGCACGACTGAAGGTGAACTTTGGACGATTCAAAACATTTTT
>JAIRRO010000100.1 GCA_031255955.1 Oscillospiraceae bacterium | reverse complement strand
GCGAAGCTATGCGCTGGGCGAACGCTGCGGGACTCATCACCGGACGCACAGAGACAACGCTCGCGCCCAAAGGCACCGCGAGCCGCGCGGAGGCGGCAACGCTGCTGCAGCGGTATATGAACGCAGCCTAACGCCCGCGCGCGCTTTTCCACCCCAATATCAACGACGAGTTGATTATCACGGCGACGGAGCCCGCGTTATGTACCAGCGCGCCGACAATCGGATTCAAAACACCGAGAATGGCAAGGATAATCGCCGCGAAATTCAGCGCGAGCGACGCCGCGATGTTAAGCCTGATTGTTCGCATAACCTTTTTTGAGAGCGTCAGCAGCACCGGTATTTCTTGAATGTCGTCGCGCACAAGAACGATGTCGGCGGCTTGGGTCGCAATGTCACTCCCAACTCCGCCCATCGCGACGCCGACGTTTGCGGCTTTCAGCGCGGGCGCGTCATTAATGCCGTCGCCCACCATACAAACAGGCTTGCCCAGCCCCTGATAACGCTTGATTTCTGTCAGCTTATCCTCCGGCAGACAATGAGCCTTCACATCCGCAATGCCCGCCGCGCGCGCGATATGCTCCGCGGCGGGCGCGGCGTCACCCGTAAGCAGGAGGGTATTCACGCCCAAGGTGTGGATACCCTCTACCGCGTCGGCGGCATTGGGGCGCGGGACGTCAGACAGCGCGACGAATCCCATCGCCTCTTTTTCGCGCGCGGCGAAAACTATCGTAGCGCCGCGCTCCCGCGCCGCCGTCGCTTTATTAATAATGGCTTCGGGCAAAATAACGCCGCTATCCCTCATCCATTCCGCGTTTCCGGCAAAAATCTCCCGCCCGTCTATCCGCGCCGCTACACCCCTGCCCGCCAACAGCTGAAACGCTTCGGGCTCAGGCGGATTTCCATGTGTTTTCTCTTTGTAATACGCGACAATTGCCTTCCCAAGCGGATGCTCAGAGCGCAGCTCCGCGCCGGCGATTGTTTGCAAAAGCTCCGGCTCCGTCATCCGCGCGTCGTGACTAAATACCTCTGTGACGGTGGGCTGCCCGAAGGTCAGCGTTCCTGTTTTGTCAAATGCTACACATTTGATTTTTGCCATACGCTCCAGCGCATCTCCGCGGCTAATTAAAACGCCTCGTCGCGTGGCGTTCCCTATCCCCGCCATTATCGCCGTGGGTGTGGCAAGCACAAGCGCGCAGGGGCAGAATACAACAAGAATCGTCACAGAGCGGATTATTTCACCCGTTATTATCCATGCGACGACGGCTGAGGCAAGCGCGGTGACGACAATCCACGTCGCCCAGCGGTCAGCCATACCGACGATTTTCGCCTTGCCCGCGTCCGCCGATTCCACAAGGCGAATCATTCGCCGCAGAGTGCTGTCCTCCCCCACCTTTTCCGCCCGCATATCAAAGACGCCAAAGCGATTCACCGTTCCGCTCTGCACCTCGTCGCCCGCAGCTTTATCGACGGGCAGCGGCTCTCCCGTCATAATGGATTGGTCAACGGATGTTTGCCCTTCGATGATAGTGCCGTCCGCGGGAACGGTTTCTCCCGCCAGCACACGCAGTATATCGCCCACCTCAACCTCGCTTGCGGGGATAAGCGCCTCCTCGCCGTTTCTTATCACGCGGGCAATGTCCGGCGTCAGGCGCACCATTTTTTCAATGCCCGCGCGCGCCTTTGCAACCGTCCGTTCTTCCAGAAACGCGCCGATTGCCATAATGAATGCAACCTCCCCCGCCGCAAATATCTCCCCGACGATAATTGACGCTATCAGCGCAATGGACACAAGCACATCCGCTTTAATATCAAACGCTGTAACCAGCCCGTGAATCGCGCCCTTTACTATCGGGAAGCCGCACAGGACGATGGCGACCCACGCGGCGTTAATCGGCAGTCCGCCGACGTCAAAAAAGCTGACGACCAGCGCGACGAGCGACACGCCGAGCAGCAGCAGGGTTCTCTTTGAGCTGTCCTTGAAAAAATTGATCATAAATTCCTCCGGTGTAATATAATTTTATACCCATAGGGGTAATGGTATTAATATACCATTACCCCTATGGGTATGTCAAGAATGTATCCCAAGCGCGTTTCAGCGCAACGCAAAACGGAGTATGCTGTGCGAACGTTTATGCAAAACACTAAGTTTGCCGATATGAAAACTACGCAAATATTTTTACACCTGCTTAGGCTGTTTGACGATGGAGTCGCGTATTTAATTTTAATTACAAAAAAATTGTACATAGATGAAGAAATGCGCTGCGCATTGCTTCAAGTTGGATTACCGCGCATTGCCGATAATCTGGATTTGGAATTGTTAGCAGCAAACGGACTGTATGCAAAAATGTATCGGGCGCAGGCTCAATGGTATACATAAATAGCATTTGATTATAATATAATCTAAGGAGATTTGCGTTATATACGGAACGGAAGCCATCGACGAGTTGTTAAAAAAGAAAGGTATATATTCTGAGATGTATGATATGCAAGTGGCGTTTTTTCAACCGCAGGAATAGTAGTGGTGCTACGTCATTCGGGAAAAATGCTCTACCGCTTTTGCGAAATCTGCGATGGTTTTTTCCGCGTCGCCGTGTTCAATGCCTTCGCGGACACAGTGATTAAGATGCCCCTCCAGCACAACCTGACCAACCTTGTGCAGCGCGCTTTTAACTGCGTTGACTTGAATTAATACATCCTCGCAGGGGACATCCTCGTCAATCATTTTTTCGATTGCACGCAGCTGCCCCATAATTTTGTTTATCCGCCTGTGCAGATTTTCGCCGTCCATGCATTGCCGCATATTATGACACCTCCGCTGTTATTCGCAAAGTCTTTTGACAGCCGCGCACATAGTTCCGATTGTGAAATGTTCATCCGCGGAGAGGCTGCCCTCGTCGCCCAGCAGGAAGCCCAGCCGCACAAGCTCGTCAACGGCGGGGCGTACCCAATTCGGCAACGTGTCCGCGTCGGAAAACACGGCTGAACCGGCGCCGGTATCGGTATTCGGCACAGGCGTTAAGCCCAGCCGCAGCGTGTTATACATCACCTGAAAGAAGTGCGCGCGCACGGCGGGAAGACTCGGGTCAAATTTGCCGTCCCCTACGCCGGAGACAATGCCCAGCTCGCGCGCTGTTCTGATATATGCGGCACTCGGGCTGTTTGAATCCACATCCGTAAATTGCGCCGCGTTGAAGGCTGTAAGCGGTTCTATCCCCGCTGCCTTCATATATGTCGCGATAAAGGCTTCGCGCGTTATGCCTTGCCCGGCGTCGATAACGCCGTTCTGCATAAATTCGTCAAGCAGTCCGCGCTGCGCCGCATAGTCAAGGCTGTCGTCGTGCCAGCCGCCGCTGACGGCGTATCTGACATCGTTAATTTTTATAATATATTCGCTGAAATGCTCCAGCCGCAGCTCCACGCGCCCCGCTTCGGCGTTATATCCGCCGCGGACAAGTGTCAGCGTCCCGCCGTCGTCACGGTACGGCACAACGCGTGCCGGACTCACTCCGTCGGGCAGGGTAAACGGAATACTGACGCGCGCGTGACCACCGCCAAAGGCTGTTACTTCGTTATCCCCCGCGCGAAGCTGAAGCGTCAGCCTTACGGAGCCGCTCTCCCCCGCCGTGGTTTTTATCGTCAGGGCGACGCCGCCGTCCGCGTCTGTGTCCGATTCCGCCGCGCCGCCGACCCGAGCCGCTGTGTCAAGGGCTGCCGTGCTTATCGCCGCGGCGTCAAGGGCTAAATCCCCGTTTTCTGTTTTCAGCGTGACGCCCACCCCCGCGGCGGCAAAGCTGCGCACCGTATCCATCGGAAGCACGGCGGAGTCCACGCCCCGCGCGCCTGAGAGGTCAAAGACTGCCGTCGTCGCCGCGCTGTCGATTATGCGCTTCGTTTCGCTATCGCTGATCGTAATCGTCGCCGTCCCGTTCGCTGTGCTGTGGGTGAAGCTTGCAATTACCTCCTTGGAGACCTCGCCCCTCAGCGGTTCGTTTTTATCGCCGACGGGCGTGGCGGACGACTGCGCGGGCGGTATATATGGGTCATACGGTGGATTATATACCTGCGGTGCTTTTGGCGTTGTGAACTCGCAGACCGCCGCGGCGTCGGAGCGGAAGGCGTCCGCTGTTGCTTTATATCGCGCCGTTATCACATACGTTGTTTCCGGCGTCAGCTCGGATAGCGAGGATGCTTCCCGCCACGTTTTGCCGTCATCTATGCTGTATTCAATGCCGTTCGGCAGGGTAAGCGCCGCGCTGAGATGCGTCATCGCTGCTATCTCGATGGCTCCATTTTCGGGCGGCGTCGGACGCGCGGGAATTGCAATCGGCACGGCTGCGCTCTCTCCCAGATATCCGCCGTATGGAAGCCTGCGCGCATAAAGCGTTTTCCCGATGAATTCCGTGATGGAATCGCTGTCGCTGATATTAAGCTCTATCGTGCCGCCTTCGGATTCGTCTGTTTTAGCTGTCACCGCTACTTCTGTTAATCCTGTCACCGTCACTTCGTCCGGCTCGCCGTCGTCGTCGTCGGGTGCGGCTTCGATGGTGGCGCTAACACGGAAAGCGTTCGCGGCGCTGACTTTGATTGTTTCGTTTGTGTAGTCGATGGTAATATCGCCGTCGTCCGGCGCGGGCGCTATCCTGCTTTCATACAGATAATCCGCGAAGGCGTACACCGCGGCAAGTATGTGATGTTCGGTGCAGGGGGGGATTAACCCTTGGGTCGGTATCTTCACTCCGAGTGTCTCCGTATAATTCCGTAGTCCTTCGGTTACTTCAACCATTTCGATCACATTTATCAGAGAGCCCATTAGCTGATACGTGTCAAAATAGTATTGATAATACATCGCCGCGCGGTAGGCTTCGCGGGTGTAATCCGCATCGTAAAGCCGGACATCCGCGAAATTGTGCGTTCTTTGTGCGGCTGGGTCGGCGGAGCTTCCAAGCGAGTTGAAGTAAGCTTCGATACCCGCGGCGATCCCGCCGGTACCGGCAATAAATTCTTCGTTAATTGAGAGTATCCAAAAGATATTGTACGCGTCCAAGTCGGCAATCAAATCCGCCGCCCCGAACGGGCTGCCGCTTTCCGCACCCAGCAGCTCCC
>JAIRRO010000040.1 GCA_031255955.1 Oscillospiraceae bacterium | reverse complement strand
GTCGTGCGGTGTTCGTAGCATCACACGACCGCCGCGGCCCGTTTTACCGGCTCGCGAGGTTTATTTTAACATATCGGGAAGCGCTATGCAAGCGGTTTTTGAAATTTTGTTTGCGGCTGCCGCGCAAGGGCAGTTTGGCAAATGCACAATGCTTGTGCAGGGGGCGCGATAAATCGCGCCCCCTGTTTTTTGTATGTGCAGCGGGACGATTGGGATGTTTGGCGCAATCTTGCACCCTGTCCTGTCTGCCGACGGTGACAGCGTCGGCTATGCAATAATCCTGCGGCGCAGCGCTAAAACATCCTCTTGCAATATGCCGATTTGCGCGAAATACGCTTCAAATCCGCCGCGCTCGTGGATATAATTCAATACGCCCTCAAGGTATTCGCGGCGCGAATAGAGCTGCTCGCGGGAGTCCGGTGACGCCTCCGCATAGCGGCGAATGACGGGGTTTTGGCGAATATATGTATATGTCACCTCGTAATTTGCGAGAATATCCGCCTCTGCGACGCCCGCGATACCCAGCAGCAGCGCCGCGATAATCCCCGTGCGATCCTTTCCCGCCGTGCAGTGAAACAGCACGGCTCCGCTCGTCGCCGACGCCGCGGTTTTCAGCACGCGCGCAACGGCGGCGTGTCCGTTTTGCACGACGGATTTATAAAACGCGGGGAGAAATCCGGCGGCGTCCGTCACGCCCGATATTTTTGTGGCGTCGGCGGCATCACCCGCAATCAGCGGGATATTTATATATTCCGTCCCGGCGACAAGTGCCTCCGGCTCCGGCTCGACTGCTATTTCATCCGCCGAGCGCAGGTCAATCACCGTTTTCACGCCATAGTCTATAAGAAAATTTATATCCGCCGTGTCCAACGCCGCGAGTCCGTCGGCGCGCACAAAGGCGCGCTGACGTGTGACGCCGCCGCCACGGCAGGGATAGCCGCCCAAATCACGCGCGTTGTAGGCGTTTTTCAGCGGCAGACGGACATATCCTCCGGGTATTGTGTTGCTTTGCATTTCATTTCCCTCCTCTTATTCCGCGGCGGAGCCTGTTCACCAATATCTCCAGCGCGGACATTGTAATCAGCATCACGAGCGCTATCGCGGAGATGGCGCCGTATTGATATTTGCCGAGTGCGCGCATTAGCATCGCGCCGATGCCGGACACGCCGACCATACCGAGATTCACAGATTCGGCTACATTGAATTCGACACGCATCGCCGACCACGCCAAAATTTGACCCATCGCGCCCGGCAGCACGCCCTTTATCGCGATTTCAATGCGGCTTGCGCCTACGGCGCGCATAGCCTCAACGCTGCCTGTGCCTTGGTCCTCTATGCTTGTGATAAAGGCTTTTATCAAATATCCGCAGGTGGGAAACAGCAGCCCGAACAGTCCTCCGGCGTTGCCGAAGCCGACGCTTGCCACAATCATCAGCAGCCATACAAGCGCCGGAACCGCTCTGACTACAGCCGCGCTGCCCTTGATTACAGCGGCAAGCGGTTTTGACGGAGCGGTATTGCCCGCCGCAAGAAACGCCAACACAAGCGATATGAAAAACCCGATGCACAGCGCCGCCACTGCCATTGCCAGCGAGCCTATCATTTCCGCCGTCGCCGCCCCGACAACCGAGAGGTCTATCGTCATAAAGCGGCGCAGCACACCGCCCGCGTTTTGCAAACGCGAAAAAAATTTCACCGCGTCAAGCTTCAGGAAAAACGCGCTGCCTGTAAAAACCGCCGCGACTCCGAGCGCCGTCGCCGTGACACGCAGCTTATGCGACACGGGGGAAAGCGGAACGCGCATTATTTCAGCCTCCTTCTTATTTGGTTCACGGCAAGCTCTGTCAATAAAATCATCGCCGTGAGTACGATAATGAGGCTCATCGCCTCCGCGTATTTGAACAGCCGTAAATTTGTCTGCACCATAATACCGATTCCGCCCGCGCCCACCATTCCGAGTATCACGGACGCCCGTATATTTATTTCGAGCGAGAACAGCGTCCAGTTTACCCACGACGGAATAAATTCCGGCAGCAGCCCGTGAAAAAGTATCTGCGGATATGACGCTCCGCACGCGCGCAGCGCCTCCGCCTTCCCCGCCGGAATCCCGTCCGCCGACTCGGCATATGAGCGCGCCAGCAGTCCCAGCGTCCCCAGCACCAGCGCGCACAGTCCGACAAGGCTGCCGATACCGAAGATATACACCAATAGCGCAGCCCACACCATCACCGGAATATTGCGGAAAACGGACGCCACAACGCGCGCCGTGTGACGCAGCGGCGCTATGCTGTTCGTGCGCTCAGAGATCAAAAAACCGAAAACAAGCGCCAGCAGCGACGATACGCAGGTTCCCGCCAGCGCGAAAAATATGGTTTCCGCGATAAGCGGGATATATGACGCGAGACTGCTGAAATCCGGCGGCAGAAAATTGCGGACAAAAAATCCCGCAAACCGCGGCACGGCAAGCAGAATATCGCGCGGATTCACCTTCAAATATGTAAACGCGGCAACGATGACGGCGATAAGTCCGAGCGCCGCCGCGGCGTTTTTAACGCGCGATTTATCAGACAGCCGCATATTCACCGCCCGGCGTCGCAGCCGCCTCAATGTAATCTGTGCCATCACTCACGCTATCGCCCGCCGCGCCACGCAGGGGGTCTGCCTCCCCGCCCTCATATATCGCACGCGCCATATCGGCGGTGAATTCTTCCGGCTTGCCGTCAAAAACCACCGCACCGGATTTTACGCCGATGATGCGGCTGGCGTATCGCCGCGCGAAATCGACTTGATGCAGATTTACAATACAGCATATCCCCCGCTGCTCCGTCATGCGCTTTAAGTGATTCATCACGGTTTCCGCGCTGCGCGGGTCAAGCGAGGCAATCGGTTCGTCGGCGAGCAGCAGCCGCGGCTCCTGCATTAACGCGCGGCAGATGCCCACGCGCTGCATCTGTCCGCCGGAAAGCTCGTCGGCGCGTTTGTATTTCTGCTCAAGCAATCCAATTTCCTCAAGCAGCGCTACGGCGCGCAGTCTGTCCGCCATGGAATACAGCCCGAAAAGGCTTTTGATAAACGGCATATGCCCCAGCCTGCCGTGCAGCACATTTTTTATCACATTTGTGCGCCCGATGAGGTTGTAATGCTGAAATATCATACCGATTTTGGCGCGCCGTTTGCGCAGCTCCGCGCCGCGGGCGCGCTCCAACCGCACGCCGTCAAATTCAATACCGCCGGAGGATGGGTCAATCATTCGGTTTATGCAGCGGATAAGCGTGGATTTGCCCGCGCCGGAGGGTCCCACGACGACAACAAACTCTCCGCTGTGAAAATCAAGGCTCACGCCGCGCAGCGCCTCAAAGGCTCCATAGCTTTTCCGCAGGGCGCGGACGCTCAATATCGTTTCCATTGCCGTCACCCCTCTATATTCAAAATGCGCACCATTTCATCGACGACGGCGTAATCGGAGTCGTATGCGCGGATGAATCGGATATCGGGGCTTTGATAAAACGCCTCAAAATATCCGCTGTCATCATAGGCGAGATAATACTCCAGAATAGCCTCCTTCAAATCGTCCGGCAGCCCGGCGCGTATGACATAGCAGGCGTTCGGGATGACCTCCGTTTCGCCGATTATTTTATAATCCTCTCTATTGATTATGCCCGCCGCGTCAAGCTGACCAATCACCTGATACGCCACGGCGGCGGCGTCATAATCCCCCATCCCGACGCCGATGAGACTGCTGTCGTGCTTGCCGGAATACGTCACTGTTTTGAAAAAATAGTCCGGCTGCTCAAGCCTGTCGGCGTCCAACTCCAGCGCTGTCACCAGATGCGCCTTGGGGTACATATATCCGGAGGAGGACGCCGGATCCACAAACGCAAAGCTCTTGCCGCGCATATCCTCTATGGTGTTGATATCGTCGCGGTCCTTTTGCGTGATGAACACTGTTTTATACGGGTCGGCGCCCATCGTCGCCGTCGTGACGAGCGGCTCCGCGTTTGCGACGCGGCGCGCCTGATAATAGCTCATCGGACTGACAAGCAGGACATCCAGCGTCCCGGCTTTCATCGCCTCTATGCCGACGGAATATTCCGAGCCCTCAAGCTCCTCAACCTTGATGCCGAGGGCTGCCTCAAGTCCGGCGCGAAACCCCTCATGCTTCTGCCCGGCGTCGGGATTGTTTTCATTCGGCATCTGCACTATCGTGATTTTTTCCTGCCAATCGGGATGCGCCGCCGCTCCCTCCGGCGCGCCGGTGGGGGCAGATGTCCTCTCCGATGCGCACGATGACATCATCAGCATCATCAGCGCGGCAATAATCAGCGCGACAATCGCGGGGATTACGGCT
>JAIRRO010000105.1 GCA_031255955.1 Oscillospiraceae bacterium | reverse complement strand
TTATAGGTGACGCTGATATATATGCTGCACTCATTAAGTATGGCGCCGAAGTTCGAACCCTTGCAGACTTAAAAAAACAACTAAACAACTCCGGCAACTACAACACCGACCACCTCCGCCGCGCGGTGGAGGCAGCCCAGCAGCGCGTGAACGACGCGACCGTATCGCTCGACAGCGCCCGCAAGCGCTATGAGGACGCGACGAAGGACATCACCGTCACAGGCAAAAAGGAAAAGCAGGAGCTTGAAACGCAGGTGAAGGGCAAAACCATCACGCAAAAGGATTTAACACGCTCTGAAACAGCAGCAAAAGAGGATTTGGCAAAGATATATGAGCAGGCAGGCATCACAGCCGTCGGCGGCGCGGCTCCAAGCGTGGAGCAGGCGATTAAGCTTGCCGGAGAAGCGGTTAAAACAGCCGAGCGCACGCTTGAAACAAGGCTGATTGACTTTGAAATCACAAAGGATTCCGCCACCAGCGCGTTCGCGAAGACAGAGCTTGACCTTGCCCGCGCGCGTTCCGCCATCGCGGAGCAGCAGACGGAGGTTGACCGCCTGCGCGACAAGGAAACAGGACTTGAAATCACGACGAAATACGGCGGCACGGTGATGAGCATCGGCAAAGTAGCGGGCGACAAAACCGCGCCCGGGGAGCCGCTGGCGCAGATTGAAATCAACGGCAAGGGATTCACGCTGTCAAAATCCGTCACGAATGAGGAAGCGCAGCGCGTTCGCATCGGCGACACGGCAACCATAAGCATGTGGGGCAGCGGCGGCATCACCTGCACCCTCACGGCGATAAAAACAGACAGAGAGAACCCCACGCGCAACAAGATGCTGGAATTTGACGTTGACGGCAACGTCACGGCGGGGCAGCAGCTTGAGCTGTCCGTCGGCACAAGGACGCAGTATTATGAAAACGTTGTCCCGAACAACGCCGTGCGCGAGGATTCAAACGGCAAATTCGTGCTGATTGCGCGCGCAAAGCAAACGCCGCTCGGCACACGGTATATCGCCACGCGCGCGGATGTGGAGGTTGTAAACTCCGACAGCAAAAACTCCGCCATTTCCGGCACGTTTGACGAATGGGCGCCGTTTGTGATTACGCAAGCCTCAAAGCCCGTTATGGAGAACACACAGGTCAGGCTGGCCGGCTAAGCGTTGGCGCTGCGACAAACGACAGGATTGGACGATGACATAATGGACGAAATGAATAATAAAAACACAGATACTGAAGCCGGCGCCACGCGGCGCGCCGCCGGACGGCGGCTGCCGCTGCCCCGCGTGTTTCTGATTGTGGCGGCTGTAAGTCTCGCGCTGTCCTCGCTGTTTTTCGCGCTGTCCGCTATGTCGGGGCAGGGGCTTTATGACCAGCGGGCGGCGGAGCTGTGGAGCGGAGCACAAAAGCCGAAGCCGGAGCCTACACCGACGCCGGAGGTGACGGAGGACCCGCTGTCCGCGTTTCCGGAGGAAGGTCTGAAAAGCTCTGAGATGGGATATTCCCAGGTCTCGGTGTTCTTCGGGCGCGGCGCGGGACTGAATTACATCGGGATGATGCGTCTGCGGCAGGGACTTTCGGATAAATACACGGCGGACGGCATATCCCCGCCCGACCCGGACGCGCGGCTGTGGATTGACGCCGCCTCCGGAACGGGTAGCGCCACCGTGACAAACGGCACAGGCAGCTCCGCCGCCGTGTCCGTCACGGGAATATTGGGCGATTTCTTCTTCTTTCACCCGACAAAGCTGCTTTCGGGGCAGTATATAAACACAAATGAAGCCTCGAAGGACTATATAATGATGGATTGGAACACGGCGTGGCGCGTATTCGGCGGCGCGGATTCCTCCGGCATGCGGGTAGAAGTCGGCGGGATACCCTGTATTGTCGCCGGTGTGTTTGAAAAGGACGAGGGCGACGCCGCTGAAAACAGGATATATGTCAGCTTTGAGCTTTTAGAAAAGCTGAATCCGGCGGCGGAGCTGACTGCGCTTGACTTTGTGCTGTCAGCACCCATTTCCGGCTATGGGATTCAAGCCGTGGAGAGTCAGGTTTCCTCGACGCCGGAGAGCGAGCGCGTAATTGTAGAGAACTCCGTCCGCTTTACGCGCGGTAATCTGCTGAAAACAATCGGCGATTTCGGCGCGTATATCGCCCGCCGCGACGCCGTCGCGCTGCCATATTGGGAAAACGCGGCGCGCTCCGCCGCGATGCGCGGCGCGGTGCTGCTGCTGATATCAATGATTTTTGCGGCGCTGCCGCTTATCACAGTGATAATCCTGCTTATTAAGCTCTATATGGTACGCGGACGCTTCCGTCCGTGGATAGTGCGCACCTTCAAAGCGGCGATGGAACGCCGCAAAACCCGCCGACTTGATACAGCGGGTAAAAATGAGGTATAATCAAAAAAACAAAGGAGAGGAACACAATGAAACGCGTAATGAACGGCAGTAAAGAAGGCAAAGGCATAACAGCGAGGCTTATGGCGGCATTATTGACGGCGGCGCTTATTGTGGCGCCGGTGTCCGGCTGCGCGAAAGCTCCCGCAGACCCCTCCGCCGCGCCCACAGACACCCCGGAAGCGGGGAAGCCCGTTCCGGGCATTTATACGGCGGAGCAAATTGCAATCATCGAAACCGATATTGACAGCAACAGCGAAATTACCATAAACTACACCGCCGTCGGAGAGGTGGCATACGCCAACGGACGCGTTTACTACTCCCTTTCAAAGCAGGGCACCCGCACGGATGAGAGCGGCGCCGAGATTGTGGAAAGCGAAACAAGCATCGTATCGACGAACCTCGACGGCACGGATTCCGCAATTATCTGGGGACCCGTCTACGCATCATATGACTCCGGCAGCAGCTATATAGAGCAGCTGTATCTAAGCAGCTTTGAGGTTGACGCTGAGGGTAACATCTGGATTATGTATAACCACTCAATCTATGATACAACAGATCCGTTTAATATGGTGAGTGAAAGCACCGATAAAATCGAAAAACTGGCGGCGGACGGCACAGAAGCAAGCTCCATTGATGTGCAAACCATTCCGGGATATGACTCAAATTCCGACTATGTACAGGATTTTATCCTCGATGGTGCCGGAAATGTGTACATAAGGATGATCGGCAACGGCTCAAATTATAAGGTGGCGGTGTTTTCCGGAGAAACAGGGGAGTATCTGTTCACGGTGAATGAAACGGGTTATTTAACCGGCATCGCGCGCTTTGCCTCCGGTGAGATCGGGTATTTTGTGGTGGACGCCCGCACAGGCAGCGGGCAAACGCTGAAGGTTATTGACTTCGCTGCGAAAAGCTCCGCTGAAAAACCCTTTACAGGCAGGGCGTCCGTCGGAGATATTTATAGCGGCTTTGGGGAATATGATTTTTTATATTTTGTCTCCGGCACGCTGTATGGATATAAGCTTGAGGAACAAACCGCGGAGCCTGTTGTGCTGTTTTTTGATTCCGGCATCCCTGTGGATTGGATACAGGGGATCGCGACGACGGAGGACGGGGGCATTGTTATAAGCGCTGCCAGCTATTCCGGAAGAACGAACGTAGGCTTGGAGCTTCAATTGCTGACGCCCAATCTTGACCCCTCGATAGGGCAAAAGAAGGTAATCACGCTCGGCGGGGTGTATCTCGACAGCAACGCCAGAGACGCCGCCTTCGCGTTCAACAAAGCAAGCGCGGACGCGCGCATCACATTTCAGGATTACAGCGAATACAACACGCAGGACGACTACAGCCGGGGCGCGGCGCAGCTTGACCTTGATATTCTCGGCGCGCGCGCGCCGGACATCATATCACTCACAAATCTCTCCACGCGCAAATACGCCTCCAAGGGCGTTTTCGCGGATCTGTATCCGTTGATGGATGCCGACGAGACGCTTGGGCGCGAGGATTTATTTGAGAATATTCTCAGGATGACCGAGTATAACGGCAAGCTGACAAGCATTATTCCGTCATTCACTATGATCACGGCGGCAGGTAAAAAATCCATATTCGGAGACAAAACCAGCATCACACCGGCGCAACTGCGGGAGATAGCGGATAAAAATCCTGATTCAAAAATATTTGACAATATGAACGTTGACGACTGGATGTCATACGTCACGATGCTTACGCTGGACGACTTTGTGAACTGGGAAACGGGCGTCTGCTCCTTCAACACGCCGGAATTTATCGAGCTGCTGGAGCTGGCGAAGCGCTTTCCCAAGGATAACCCGACGGATAGGAGTGCGATAACAAGCTATGAGGAATATATATCGCTCCAAGAAGCGGCGGGAGAGGCGCTTAAAAACGGGAAGACACTGCTGGCGCTCCAGTATGTGTACAACCCCGGTGTGCTGCGCGACGCGCGCAATATATTCGGCGGAGAGGACGTCACGCTTATCGGATTCCCGACAACAGGTTCCAGCGGAACGGTGGTTATGCCAAACGGCGCCTACGCCATATCAGAATCGTCTCAGTTTAAGCAGGAGGCGTGGAGCTTCATCTCATATCTGCTGCAAAAAACCGAATCCGCCGATTACACATTGAAGGCGAACAAAGCCGTGTTTGAAAAATGGGCGGCGGACGAGATGACGCCGCTGAAGGATCGCGACTATTCAACGCCGGTTATGATAATGATGACGCTGCAGGGCGGGATGACCACCGGAATAAGCGCGCGCTCTTATGCGGAGCTGGAAAGAACGGCGATGTTCACGGCGGAGCAGCTGGACAATTATCATCTCTCGCAGGAAGAGGTTGACGCCGCGCGCGCCGTGATTGAGGGCGCCGAAAAGGCGAGCAGCTATAGCACAAACAAAATTTCAGAGATAATTTCAGAGGAAATCGGCGCGTTTATCTCAAGTTCTAAATCCGCGGAGGAAACGGCGGCGGTGATTCAAAGCCGCGTGCAGATTTTTGTCAGCGAGGGTATGTAGCCATCGCGCAAAAAATAAAAAAACAGGAGAACAACAATGAAAAAGCAGAGCATTAAAAAACGCATAACGGCGGCAATTCTTTTTGCGGCGGCAGCCCTTGCCGTTCTGTCCGGTTGCGCAAACAGCAACGGCGACGCGACGCCCACAGGCACACCGGAGGCGGGGAAGCCCGTTCCGGGAATTTACACGGCGGAAAAGCTTGCCCTTACGGACGGCGAGATGGTAATCGGCGAAGTAATAAACGGCGAATCGGGGGATGAGGTCGGCTACAGCGAACGGATAAGCTTCGCGAACGGACGCCTGTTCTACGACTTCACAAAGTGGTACAGCGCCAGAGGGGATGACGGCTCGTATACATCTGAATCCGAGATCAGCATCTTGTCCTCTAACACCGACGGAACAGATCCCGTGGTTGTCTGGGGACCGGTTTCCAGTTCATACGATACAAACCAAGCCCGAAACGAACAGATTTATCTGAGCGGCTTTGAGATTGACGCTGAGGGGAACATCTGGATTCTTGAGCAGCTCAGCATTGACGACAACACAGACCCCCTTGACCCGATATATGAAAACCGCACCATCGTAAAAAAAATCGCTCCGGACGGTACAGAGCTGATAACCATAGATGTCGAATCCATTCCGGATTATGACGCGCAGGGCTATATGCAGGGTATGGCTATCGACGGCGACGGGGACGTCTATCTGTGCTTTGGCGGCAACGCAGACTCAAAGATAGCGGTGCTGTCCGGAGAAACGGGCGCGTATATGTTCACAGTGAGAGAGCAGGACTATCTGAACTCCATGACGACGCTCGGCACCGGTGAGGTGGGCTATTACGTTTACAGGCGCGCAAACGGCGGCAGGATATTGAAAGCCGTTGATAAAAGCACCCGCACGATTACGGAAAAGCCATTTGTAGGCAGAACGGACGTTAACGATATTTACAGCGGCTATGGGGATTATGATTTCCTCTATTTCGCCTCAAATACGCTGTTCGGATACAACGCCACCACACAAAGCTCAGAGCCGGTCGTGCTGTTCTTTGATTCCGGCATCGCCGCCGACCGACTGCGAAGCGTTATTCCGATGGATAACGATGAATTCATCGTGTATACCGATAGCTATACGGGATCTCGCGGCGGAGACGACGACAGCGGTATATTTTTGATAAAGCCGAA
The DNA here is from genome assembly GCA_031255955.1 of Oscillospiraceae bacterium. GTDB lineage: Bacteria > Bacillota > Clostridia > Oscillospirales > Oscillospiraceae > JAIRRO01. The sequence goes on along the minus strand of JAIRRO010000105.1, from coordinate 1,422 downwards.
TCTTGACCCCGCGTTCGGGTTGAAGAGAGTCATCACGCTTGGCGGACTGTATCTCGACAGCAATGCCAGAGCCGCGGCAATGGCGTTTAATAAGACCAGCGCGGACGCGCGCATCACCTTCCGCGATTATGGCGAATACAACACCCCGGACGACTACAACCGGGGCGCGACACAGCTTGACCTTGACATTTTGGGCGGCAACGCGCCGGACATCATCTCGCTGTCAAGCCTACCCGCAAACAAGTATGATTCCAAGGGGATATTTACAGACCTGTATCCGCTGCTGGACGCCGACCCGGCGCTTGAACGCAGCGATTTATATGAAAACATACTCAAAATCGGCGAATTCAACGGGAAGCTGACAAACATCATCACCGACTTTAACCTGACCACGGCGGCGGGCAAAAAATCCATCTTCGGAGATAGAACCGGCATCACCACGGATGAGCTGGAGGCAATTGCCGACGCCCACCCGAACGCTCAGATTTTCAGGAATATGACCGTCAACGATTGGATGTCATATATTACAATGCTCACGCTTGACGACTTTGTGGACTGGGGCGCCGGGGTATGCTCCTTCAACTCACCGGAATTTATCGGTATGCTCCGTTTGGCGAAACGATTCCGCAAGGAAGACATCGACTATATGAATTTTGACTGGATGGCGGAGGAAACAGAGGCGGCGGAGGCGCTGAAAAACGGAGATACGCTGCTTACGCTTATGAACATTTACAACCCGCGCGCTATGCGCGACGCATACGGGCTGTTTGGGGATGACGCCGTGTTTGTCGGCTTCCCGACAGCGGGAGCAAGCGGCTCAGTGGTGACGCCCGGCGGACGCTTTGCCATCGCGGAATCGTCGCCGCACAAGCAGGAGGCGTGGAGCTTCATCTCTTATCTGCTTCAAAAAAACGAGTATGCCTCAGGCTTTAGCGATGCGTGGCTGCTGTATACAAACAAGGGTCCGTTTATGAAGAAGGCGGAGGAAGAGATGATTCCGCTGCGCGACCGCGATTTCACAAACGGCATCACGATTACGGAGACGCACGGGAACGGCAGCTCCGCGTGGATGGTAAATTCCATCGAGGAGCTTATGACGAATAATATGTTCACGCAGGAGCAGATAGATAATTATCATCTGACACAGGCAGAGGTTGACGCCGTGCTTGCCGTGATAAGCGGCGCGGAGCGGGCAAGCAGCTTTAATACGCAAAAGATTTCAGAGATAATCTCTGAAGAAATCGGCGTGTTCGCGGCAGGCTCCAAATCCGCGGAGGAAACGGCGGCGGTGATACAAAGCCGCGTGCAGATTTTAGTCAGCGAGGGCATGTAGCAGGATGGCGCGCGGCATCGCCGGTTAATATGTCAGAAAGAAAATCAATATAATAAAAAACGAGAAACGAGGAGTAATTACAATGAAAA
>JAIRRO010000164.1 GCA_031255955.1 Oscillospiraceae bacterium | reverse complement strand
CTTGTGGATAAACCTGTGGAAAATGTGCAAAACTCCCGAAAGCAGAGTCTCTATTTCCCGGGGGAAATAAATTTGTTTCATCGGACGATATTCATCCCGTGTGAATATCGTGTAAGGGTTTTGCGAAATCCGTGTTTAAAACACAAGCAGATCAAAGCTTTTTACGGCGTATCGCGCCGTTTCAAGCGCAGGTCGCTGCCGTAAAATTTCAATATCCTGTACTCGCCTTCAAGCCGGGACGCAATCTGTGGTGAATATCGGCGTGAAAGCTCGTCCGGTGACAGATTCGTGCTTATGATGGTTTTCCTCCCTGTAATCAGTCGGGTGTTAACAAGCTCGTAAAGCGCGGCTGTCGTGAAGCTTGTCGTCATCTCCGCACCGAGGTCGTCGGCGATTAAAAGGTCGCATTCGCGGTAGCGGCGCGTTTCCTCGCGCGTTTCGGAGGAATCCTCGTCGCGTGAGAAGCGTTCGTCCTCAAAGCGGGAGAATATCGATGTAAAGGTGTCGTATACGACAGAGAAGCCGCTTTCCGCGACAACGCGCGCTATCGCCGCCGATAAAAATGTTTTGCCGAGTCCCGGCGCGCCGGACATCAGCAGGTTAAAAGAATGTTCCCCGAATTCGCGCGCGTACCTGCGGCAGAACTCCAGAACCATCACCATATGCTCGCGTACGCGGTAGCCTGATTCGTCCGTTTCCTCATACAGCTCCGTTCGGAAGGTGTCAAAGGATTCCCCGCCGAGCTTAAACAGGCTGGACAGGGATTTGCGCTGCTCTGTTTTATACAGCGCCTCCAGACAGGAACACATTTCGGCGCCGACATAGCCCGCGTCGCCGCATTTTTCGCAAAACGGCGTGTCGTCAAGATAATTCTCCGGCAATCCCAGCGCGACGCACTCCCGCCCCAGCTCAAGGCGCAGCGATACACCGCGCCGCTCTAAGGCGTCGGCGTCGGCGTCCGTGGCGTTGTGGTCAAGCGCGAGCGCGAACAGACTCCGCATTGCGCGGGATAGCTCCTGCCCCAGCTCACGGGCGCGGGGGGAGCGGGCGAACACCTCACGCTCACGCTCACGAAGCAGCCTGTCGCGCGCTTCGCGCCGCGCGGCAAGGGCTTCCCGCGCCGAGGCGAGCAGTTTTCCGTCAAGCGCCATTATATTTGTCCTTTCACATTAAAATATGTCGCATGAAAATATACCGCATATGCCGCATCAGTCGCGAGGCTGTCCCGCGCCGCTTATCCCGGATAAGAGTCGCTGCATACGTTCAAAATCGTTTTGGTCGGGAACAGGGCGCGCGGCGACGCCGTTTTTCGGGTATGCCGCTGTTTTCTCTGCTCGGGTGTCGCGTTCGGCTATCTCCGCCGCGGTGTGCAGACCTTTCTTGTGCCAGCTGTTCATGATGGAATCCATATACGGCCACGCCAGTTGACCTGTTTTCATAATGGTGCGGTCGTAGGCGATAGCCGTTTCATCTGAAGAAAAGCCGAGGGCTATCCAGCGCTCCACATATTCGCGCTCTGTTTTGGAGAGCTCGCGGTTGCCAATCTGAAGCGATTTTTTAATCAGCGCCACCTCGTTGTGCTGCGCCTCGCGTTCTTTTATATATCGCTCCGCCGCTTCGAGTGTGAATATGCCTTCGCGCTCCCAAGCATACGCCCTTTTTTCCACCTCGCGCATCCGCGGGACGCTGCCGCCGTCCCCGAGACGGCGCATTTCGGTCATACAAAAGCGTATGAGCTGAAGAATGACCTCCGGCGGCAATTTAAGATTGTTGTGAATGCCCAGCAGACACAGCAGCTCGTCAGCCGACAGCACACGCCCGAATATCCGCTGCGTTTCGGTGACAAGTGAGCTGAATTGCCGTTCGTCCGGCTTGTTTCGCTTGGCGGAGACACGCGGAGCCGGAGCGGGCGGTACGGGAGGCGGCTCAGATGGTGTGTCGCGCTCGGCGTCGGGGACGGCGCGCGCGGAATCCGATGCGGGGGTATTGTCGCGCGTCAAAGCCGCAATCAGCGTCAACAGCTTGTCCGACGCGGAGCGCAGTCGTGAGGAATCCCAGCTGAAGCTGCGCGCAGCGTCGTCCGGGGTGCCGTCGCCCCCGTGCGCCGCGAGGAACAAATACAGCAAACAAGCGTCGCCGTCGCCGAGCCTGAGTAGCTCGCGCGCCGCCGATTCCGGTATTGTGATGTTCTTCGTGGCGTCCATAGGCTTTTAGATCGACAAATGGCGGCGCTTACAGTACGCGGGCAAGCCAGCCGAAAATGACGTCCTGATTTTCTTTTTCGTTGAATCTCACGTCGCCGTGCGCCGCGCCGTCCATCAAATTGAGCTGCACGCGGTCAGCCCCGCAGACGGCTGCGATGCGCTCTGCCCAGGCGGCGGAGGCGGGCGTGGGACCAACCTCATCCCCCGTACCGGCTTGAATCAGCGTTGGCGGCATTTTATCTGTGATGAAATTTGTAGGGTCGGCGAAATAAGCCAGCGACGGTTTTTCGCGCGGGTCTACGCCGAGGAACATCGCGGCAAAGTCAAAGACGGGTGCGCCGGGCATCATGGGCGGGGCGTCGTTTGTGAACTTGGACTGCATAATCAGGTCATACACGCCGTAAAAGCCGATGGCGGCTGCGACACGGCTGGAAACTGCCGCCGATCCCATTGATAAATCCTCAAACGCCGGGATTTCCTGCGTCGCCGCCGCCATAACGGCGTGATACGCCCCGGCAGAGGTTCCGGCGGTGACAAATTTGCTCTCGTCAAGCATATATGCAGAGGCGTTTTCACGCAGAAAGCGAATCGCCGCCTTAAAATCAAACAGCGGATACGGGAACAGCCCGTCCGGCAGCAGCCGCTGCTCCACGCTGACAAGCGCATAGCCGCGATTTAACGCGTCGGCGATGACGCCGATTTGCATATCGTTTTTATCCCCGCCGACATATGCCCCGCCGTGCATAAAGATAATGGTGGGGAAGGGACCATTGCCCGTTTCCGGCAGATAGATATCCAGCAGATTTTTTTCGTGGGCGTCGGAATATTTGATATCCATAAACTGCCGCGCGCCCTCAAATATGCCGCGCGGCATAGCCATTGGGCTGGCGCCCTCGGGGGTTTCCACCTTAAATACAACCATTTCAATTCCTCCTGATAAGTATGGCGAGGTCATCGCCGTATGATGGATGTATTCTACTCCCGTAGGCGTCGGTTTGTCAAGATGGTGGGCAGGGGATGTCGGAGGCGGATGAGTGGCGCGCGCGGCGGTGCGGCGTATAATAATCGCAAGACACGCAAAAAGAGAATCGCTATGAAAGAGAATTTCTATGAAGGAGAATTATTATGCTTGTTATAAAAACCCGCGCGGCGGACATTGAAATTACGATTGACGGCGTACCCGTCATACACCTCACCCTCCAGCTGCCGGAGATAAAGGATACGCGGACGCGGGCGGAGCGGCGCATTGACGCGTTTTATGCGCATATGCTCCGCGCGGTGGATTTGCACGCGCGCCGCCGTATGCTGCGGCAGGCGGCAAAAAGCCTGAAAAGAGAGCTTGGACGCAGCCGTCCGTTTGAGCCATACCGCGTGAAAATGCGCAGCCGCGCCGACATTTCAGACGACGGCGCGGCGATGAATGTGGTGCGCGAGCTATACGTGCGGCGCGAGCCGGGCGACGAGCGCGAGCGGCGATTTACAGAGCTGTGGGATTTAAAATCCGGGCTGATATCGCGCTCACGCTCAGAAAAAATCGAATATCCGCCGTTGGATTTTATGCGCCCTCCCCGGTAAGTGAAATGACGGACACCTCATACGCCGTGCGCTCCTCGGAGCCGTCCGGCGTGGTTTTTATATAGCCGCGGCTTTGAATTCTGCCGTCAATCTCAATAACATCGCCCACCGTGCGCGCGGACAGCTCCTGCGCAATGCGCCCCCACGCGATGCACGGCAGATAATCGCTGCGTCCATACCGTCGATTCACCGCCAGCATAACGTCGCAAATCAGCCGACCCATCGGCGTCCGGCGGAGCGTAGGTGGCTTGCACAGCGCCCCGCGCAGATGCACACTGTTTTCGTCGGCAGCCTCCGCGTACCGCAGCTCCCGCGCGAACACGGTGATGACAAGGCGGCTGCCCTCGCCGCTTTTATTGTTAAATGAGCGCACCTCGCCGACTATGTATAAGCGCGGCGAGCCCACGAACTCAAGCTTTTCCGCCGCTGCTGCCCGCGCGACGATATTTATTCGGTCAACCGCTCCGGAAAGACGTTCAATTTCCAGCGGAAAGGTCACATAATCCTCCGCGCCGCCGGTATGAGAAAATTTCGGCGGCTGCGGCGCCGTTCCGCACAATATGGCGATGTTATTGGCTGTGTCCAACTGTTCCACACCTCTTCTATTATCAAATATAGCGTACTGCCAAAGCAAAGGCGAGTGTCTCATAAGCTTATGATACGCCCGCGTCCGTTAGACCAAGCAGCAGCCGCCCGCCCGCCGAGGCGAGCGTCGCGTCTATCCCGCCCGGCATAGTTACGGCAAGCTCCTGCTCTTCAATAACAGCGCCGGACGACGCCGTAAGCTCGCGCTGCACGGCAAGCAAAGCGCGCCCGCCGCCGCCGCTTGAGGTCGGCAGGGACGATAACGTAAGCGTTGAGCGCGGGGACATTCCGTAGGTGACAACGCGCTCTGCCGTAAAATAAGCCGCGGCGGGGCAGGCTCCGTCGGGGATAACAAGCGCCGAGCAGCTGCCGCCGGCGCCGCCGCTGTAGCTCGGGGAGAGGATAATCAGATCATAATTATCATAGCGCGCGCAGCCTTGCTGTTCCGTACCGCCACCGGAGCAGACGTCGCCCGCATCCGCGAGCGCCGGGAGGACGATATCGGCAAAATGCTCCCCGTTATTTTCAAGCACAGCGATTAAACTCATACGCGTCACCTCACAAATTCGTTTGCGTCGGGATATGTTTTCCGACTTGCGCGGCAATATAATAGTCCGCTGCAAGTGTAACTGAATTGTAAGATTGCGACGCCGTGAAAATTGCCCGTAAAAGCGCGTTTGAAGCGCGATATAAAAATGCGCGAAATTATTCCTTGACATTGGAACTGTTCCAAGGTTTAATATATGCTGTGTGGAAATAATCTGACAAAATTACAAAGGAGGAAGTGTGAAGGATATGGCAGCTGCGGCAATCGACAAAAGCGCCGTCGCGAAGTATCTCGCGGAGTTTCCCGGGGAGCTTATCTGCGCCCGCCAGATTTGGTATGAGGGTCTGGGCGGTCACGGCACTGCCGACATCGAGACGGTGGCAAGCATTGAAGCCGCCATCGGCGGGGTGCCGGGATGGGAAAACGTCGGAGAGGTTCGCTATGAAAAATTCGGCGCGCAGAACAGTTGGAAACGAACGAAGTAAGGAGGACGAAACATGACGGCAGAATCAGGCAGCGGACTCCGCGCGACAGCGGAGTCGAAAGGCAAAATCATGGTACAGCACAAATTTAAGCTGAACGGGCTGTACAAAACCCCGGAGGGCAAGACGCTGAAAATTGTCCTCTCCGAGGTGTACAATCTCCGGTGCTTTGAGGTGGCGGACGGACGGCTTGTAGGTCCGATGATTAAAATCCACCCCGAATCAGAGCTGGCGAATGCCCTCGTTGAGGCTTGAGCAACAAAGGAAAGGACGTCGCAAGATGGCAGAAAAGGTTACTCACAGTATATGCGTTGGCGGTCCCATCGCTATACACACGGAAAACGGCGTAATCCGCCGCATCAGACCAATAGTATTTGATAAAAACGACCCGCCCGGATGGGTGATTAAAGCGCGCGGCAAGGAATATACCCCAAACCGCAAGGCGCAGCCCGCGTTTATCGCATTGACGGAGAAAAATCGCGCGTATTCCTACGACCGCATCCGTTACCCGATGATTCGCGAGGACTTTGCGGAAACCCCCGACGGGAAAAACCGCAACACGGAAAACCGCGGAAAATCCGGCTATCGCCGCGCCACGTGGGACGAAGCGCTCGATTTAGTCGCGCGCGAGATTAAGCGTCTTCAGACGAAATACGGCAAGGAAACGATTACAGCCTGTACGGGCTCGCACCACTCGTGGGGACTTGTGGGCTATAAGCTCTCGACGTTCGCGCGGTTTTTCCGTATGCTGGGCTACACGGAAATTAAGGACAACCCCGACTCGTGGGAGGGCTTTACTTGGGGCGCCCCGCACACCTACGGGTATTATTGGCGTTTGGGCGGCACAGAGGCGTTCGACCTGCTGGAGGACGCGATGCAAAACGTCGAAACGATGATAATGTGGAGCCACGACCCCGATACAACGCGCGGCGGCTACGCCGGAAACGAATCCACGATGTGGCGTCACTGGCTGGACGACATGGGCGTGCAGTTCATCTATATCGATCCGTACAACAATTTTTCCTCTGTTAAGCAAGCTGACAAATGGCTTGCCCCGCGCCCCGGCACGGACGCCGCGCTGTGCGAGGGCATTGCGTATGTCTGGCTTACAGAGGGCAGCTATGACAAAGAATACATCGCGAAGCACGCGCACCGCTTTGACGAATGGGCGGACTATATTTTAGGGCGCGGAGCGGACAATATGCCAAAGACGCCGCTTTGGGCGGAGCGCGAAACAGGCATACCGGCAGCCGATATAAAGGCGCTTGCGCGGCGCTGGGCTTCCACCAAAACAATGGGCGGCTCCGGATTGCGCGGCGGCTTCGGCGGTGTGTGCCGCACTGCCAACGGCACGGAATTCGCGCGGCTTATGGTGCAGCTATTCGCGATGCAGGGCATGGGCAAGCCCGGGCAAAACATCTGGGTGGCAACCACCGGTGCGCCTATGGACTATAACTTCTGGTTCGGCGGCTATTCCGACCCCCTTTCGCAAATCGCCAACCAACCCATCGCGGATAACACAGCCGTAAACTCCGTCACACAAAAGCTTTATCGCCCGAACGTGCCGGACGCCATTTTGGACGGGCATTACGAATGGTACGGCGAGGGCTTCTGCGGCGGCGGAATAGACCTTGAATTTACGGAAAATATCTATCCCAAGCCCGGGCACAACAAGGTTCATATGTTCTGGCGTTATGGCGGGACGTTTATGGGAACGATGCTGGATACCAACAAGTGGGTGAGGATGTATAAATCGCCGGAGCTGGAATTTGTCGTGAATCAGGACATCCATTTCCACGGCGAGGCGCGCTTCGCCGACGTCATCCTGCCCGCCTGCACAAACCTTGAGCGCTATGACATCGGTGAGCTGTGCAACTCCGGCAACGGCGGATATCAATCGCACTCGCAAACGGGCAACTCGTGGCAGATCGTTGTGTTTCAGGACTAGGCGATAGAGCCGCTGTGGGATTCACGCTCCGACTATTGGATTTTCGCGAATGTCGCTGAAAGACTCGGCTGGGGAAGCGAATTTACAGAGGGA
>JAIRRO010000157.1 GCA_031255955.1 Oscillospiraceae bacterium | reverse complement strand
GAAAAATCCGGTGCGCTGGAGGGATGGATTTTCAAGGACGAGTCGAAAAATCAGGTGTTCGTTACGGAGAAGCATCGTCCCGGCGCGGTTTTTGCCGCCACGGAGTACAAGACGCTGATATCGCGCGGCGGGCTGTCGCTTTTGGAATGTCGCCTTGTCACCGGTCGCACGCATCAAATACGCGCACAGCTGGCAAGGGCGGGTTGCGCCATATTAGGGGACGGCAAATACGGCTCAGAGCGCGTAAATCGCGCCCACGGCGAAAAGCGTCAGCTGCTATGCTCGTATAGGCTTGTGTTTTCCTTCAAAACGGACGCCGGGGCGTTGGAATATCTGAAAAACCGCGAATTCCGGTTAAACCGCGTGGATTTTCGGGAGAAATATTTCGGTTAGCGCGAGGGCGCGGATTCTAACGCGTTTTCAAGGTCGGCTAAAATATCACCGCAGTTTTCAACGCCGACGGAGAGGCGCAAGAGCCTGTCCGTAATCCCGAGGGCAAGGCGTTTTTCCTCCGGGACGTCGGCGTGGGTTTGAAGCAGCGGATATGTAATCAGCGACTCCACGCCACCGAGGCTTTCGGCGTACATTACGAGCTTCACGCCCTCCAATACGGCACATGCCGTATCAGGGGAGTCCACCTCAAACGAAATCATTGCGCCAAAGCCGTCTGTCTGCCGCTTTGACAGTTCATAGCCCGGATGCGTCTCAAGACCGACGTAATGCACGGATTTGACGCGCGGATGGCGCTCCAGCGCACGGGCGATTGTCAGCGCGCTCGCTGACGCCCGATCCATACGCAGCGCCAGCGTTTTCACTCCGCGCTCTATTAAAAAGCTGTCGAACGGGGAAAGACCCGCGCCCGTGGTTTTTTGTATAAATCGCAAGGCTTCTTCGAACTCCGGCTTGGCTGCCACAAGAAATCCCGCGAGGGTGTCGTTATGTCCGCCGAGATATTTCGTGCCGCTGTGCAGAACGATATCCGCGCCAAGCTCGATGGGGCGGCAATAATACGGCGTCAAAAAGGTGTTGTCCACCGCAAGTAGCGCGCCGCCGCTGTGCGCTATTTCTGCCGCCGCGCGTATATCTGTCACGCGCATCATGGGGTTTGAGGGCGTTTCGATGAATATCATGCGCGTTTCGGGGCGCATAACGGCGCGAAGCGCTTGCAAATCCGATGTATCGACGTAATCCGTTGCGATGCCGTTCTTTTGCGATACGCGGTCGAACAGGCGCGTCGTCCCGCCGTATAAATCCTCTGAGGCGATAATTCGATCCCCCGGCTTTAACAGCTCGACAAGTGCGGTGGCGGCAGCCATCCCCGAGGTAAACGCCAGCGCGCCGCTGCCGCCCTCAAGCGCCGCGAGCCGACGCTCTATCTGCTCCCGTGTTGGATTCTGCGAGCGGGAATAGTCATACCCCGTGCTGCGCCCCACCCCGGGATGGGCGAATGTGGAGGTTTGATAAATGGGCGTTGTCAAGGCTCCTGTAATGTCGGGGCGGCGCGCCCCGTGGACGCAGAGGGTGTCGAGCTTCATATGGATGCAACCATTCCTTTTCGTTTTCATCCATTATATCATATGATATTTGCACTGTAAATCCCGACGATTATTCGGCGCCCGACGCTATCTCCGCCGCCGCGCGCGCGAAGGCGCGAAGCTCGCTGCGCGTGCTGTACGCCGACACGCTGATTCTCACCGTTCCGGTGTCAAAGGTTCCGGCTGTCCTATGCGCCTCCGGCGCGCAATGCAAGCCCGCCCGCACGGCAAAGCCGCGATGCGATAGCTGCTCCGCCGCCGTCTCGCAATCCAAATTCTCAAACCGCAGAGACAGCACGCCGCCCCTGAAGAAATCCGCGCCGTTATACACCCGCACGCCGGGGATGACGGCAAGCTCCCGCGCCGCAAGCGTTGTAAGCTCACGCGAGTGCCACAGCAGAGCGCGCTCGCCGCGTGAGAGGACGAATTTTAAGCCTTCGCACAGCCCCGCTATACCGGGCATATTGTGTGTACCGGCTTCCAGCGCGTCGGGCAGGAAATCCGGCATGCGATCCGACGCTGAATCGCTGCCTGAGCCGCCTTGAATTATGCCGTTCACACATTCCGGAGCCCCCCCGCATAAAAGCAGTCCGGTGCCTTGAGGTCCGTACAGTCCCTTGTGTCCGGGCATCGCGATATATTCCGCGCCCAAAGTCTGCATATCGATTGATATGCTGCCCGCCGACTGCGAAGCGTCAAGCACAAACGGTACGCCGAGGGAGCGGCAGCGCTCCGCCATACGCTCCACCGGCAGGATATATCCAAATACATTCGACATATGATTGAACACTGCGAAGGAGATATCACCGCGCTCGAGCGCGGTTTCAACCGCGAAAACGGCGGATTCCGGCTCGAACAGCTCGCTGCGCGCGATAACTATTTCCGCGCCCGCGGCACGTAGCGGACGCATCACTGAATTATGCTCATATCCCGACACAAGCGCCGTTACCCGCCCCGCGCGGCGACGGCTCTCCGCCAGCGCTTTAATCGCGATATTCAGCCCGTGTGTGGCGTTTGATGTGATAACGACGTTTGACGGCT
>JAIRRO010000146.1 GCA_031255955.1 Oscillospiraceae bacterium | reverse complement strand
CAGTTGTTTTTGTCTTGATGAATTTGACGGGCAGCCCCGCCTTTAGCATTTTAATGTCGTTGGCGCTCTCGAAGGCAATTATCACCAGTACGAGAATGGCTTTGATGAGCGGTTGCGGTACAACACCTCCAGTAGCTGTGGATATTGCGGAAGAAACTGTTTCGATAGTCATTGCAGTCGAATCTGTTGGACTATTCCAAAAGAACGCGAATCCGCTCGGGGTGTTCAGTATATACCTGATGATGTATATCGAGGTCAGCGCCGTGTTGACGTTTTGCCGGCTTGTCGCCTTGCCGTACAGTATGTATTCCTGCTCCGCGCCCAAGGCGAAGTTGTAGTTTTTGTCTATCATCTTTGTCGTCAGGGATTTGTTGTAGGAGTCCTTGGGGTCTGTGCTGAGCCACGTTTGTTTTTTGTCCGCCGCGCCGTGTACGGATTTGTAAGCCTCGTCATAGTTTGAGAGCTTTATTTTCGCGGAGTTGTATTCGCCGTCCAGCAGCTTATATTTACCTTCCTTTTCATAGGTGTAATGGCTGAACATATTGGCGGCGTATTCCGTTGCGAACAGCGAATCACGACGGTTTTGTATCTCGCCCGTGAAATCCGTCGCCAGACCGACAGCCAAATCCACAAGGCTCCCCACCCCCTTGCCGAAGCCGAACGGGTCCCCGAACGCCGCGATGTTGTTATCCGTCACGCCCTCCGCCGTCTGCTCCTCTGCGGATTTATCGCTGCCCATACCGAAATACTCGTTATATTTTGCGTCCGCTGCCGCCTTGTTGTCCGTTTTGCCACCGGCGAATTTACTTGCCATCCAGCCGTACAGCGTGTCCGCCGGGGCGGTGAGGTCGGGTCCGTTTGCCGCTGTGATGCTCAGCGTGCAGGCGTCCCCCGTCGCCGGGGTGAATTTAAAGGTGGATTCAACATAGGCGTCCAGCTCGCTTTTCGTCTGCGGAATCATATGCGCTTGAATTCCGGAGGCTGCCTTCGCGGCTGTTGTGTTCGTGACGTCTGTCAGTTTTCTGTTGCCGTATTTCATATCGCTGATGTCCGCCAGCAGGTTGTTGTAGAGCGCCCTTATATTCGTGACGCGCGTTTTCAGTCCGTCAATGCTCGCATCTGTCAGCTCATCCAGTCCGATTTGCTGCCCCGGAACCACGTTGCCCGTTCGTATATTGCCGATTTCCGTCTTATCCGTTTGCGCCATATCGGTTGTCGAGTCCTCCGCCGTGTCCTCCCACGCCTCCAGCGCGCTCTTGTATTCCGCCAGCAAGCCCCTAAGTCCGTCAAGTCCGTTGGTGACGCCGTCCAGCGCGTCATGCAGCGCTTTGACGCGGCTTTGGTCGGCGGTAATTTGCGCGTATATATCCTCAATCGTGCGGTTTACGCTTTTGCCGTCTATTTGATGCTGCGCGGGGTCAACGGCGATTTTATTGTTAGCGTCGGTGGATATGCGCTGAAATATCGCCATATATTTCAGGTATTTATCCGACGAATACTCGTTGCCCGGGGCGGCGAGTATGGAGGCGTAAATGCCCGTAATCTGCGTGTAGATTATACTGCTGTGCTCTGCCACCGTCATATCAATGTCTATGCCGCTGTACCCTGTGTACAGCGAGCCGGTGAGTTTCACCGTGCGGGTGACGTCGTAAATTTGCTCGCTTGCCGTCTCGCTGGGATACGAAAAGGCGTTATTCAGCTTTGCGTATTGCGTCAGCATATTGTTCACGGCGGCGTCAAAGGTGTTCATCGCGCTTATGATGGTGCTGTAGTTTTGCGCCCAATACTGAATATCATAAACGGCGGAGCTGTATTCCGGAAGGACGTTCTCAAAATCCGTTTTTGCCTTCAAAAATGCCGCAACGGAGCGCGCGGCGTTCGTGACGGCGCTGCGCAGCTGGCTGTAGCCCGCTTCGTTTTCGCTGTCATATGTGTCGTCGCTGTAGGCGTAAAGAATATACATCGGTTTTCGTATCTCGGATATTGCCGCCGTGTTGAATATGTCCCGCGCAAGCGCCTTGTGCAGCTTTTCATATGTGTCGCGGTATGAATTCAGGCGCTTTTCAATCTCCTTCAGCTCGTTTTCCGCGGGCGTTAGTTTTTGGTATGCCTCCAAGCGCTTGTATATCTCATAGGCGCGCTCCATCAGGCGGTTTTCCGCCTCGTAATAGCTCTGCTTTGCGGATACAAGCTCTTGATCGTCCTCGGCGTCCTTTAACGCCTCGCTGTTCTCCGCCAGCTCTTCAAGAAAGCCCGCCATTATATTGATGGGCGCGCGGTATTTCATAAACTCAATAAGCTGATCCTTCATCACCGTGGGGTTGGCTAAATTTGCCCCCTCCACGGGCGTGATTATCTCCCCGGGGTCGGTTTTTACCTCCATTTTCAAGAGGTCAGAGACCTCCTCGTTATCCAGCAGCACCATAACGCGCGAGATCAGCGTTTTCGCCTCGTCGTCGTTTAAGCCCTGCGATTTCAGCATACGGGTGAAGTACCCGGCGGAAACATCGTAAAATTCCTCGATATTCGGGCAGGACGCCACCAGTCCGTAAAAGTCGTTGAGATCAAAATCGTAATGCGTCAACAGGGAATTGAGCGCCAGATCCCCGGCGGATTCCGCAAGGTTTTTTGCCAGCCGGACGCGCGCCAAATCGACGAACAGCGACGTGCAGGCGATGCACGGCACCAGAATTATGGTTAAGAACACCGAAACCGCGCCCCTTGACGATGAGCGCATCTTAAAAACGCCCATCCTACGACTTTCCCCCTAAAAATTTTTCCTTGGCGGACTTGATGGAGTTCATAATTTTCGCCTTGCCCTCATCAATCTTCTCTTGCACACCCGTCTGCTCCAGATAGTCCTCCACCATATTGATGTTGCGCATAAACTCCGGAATGTCCGTAACCGCCGTTTCCGAGCGCGTTTTTACTTGCAGTATAAAATGCTCCTTCGCGCCGAGCAGCCGCACAGGTACCGGCACCTTGTATTCCAAATCCACGGAAAACGTGGAGTATACGAATTTATTATCAAAGCTTATGGTCAGCTTGGACGCCTCCGGCTTCATGCCGGAAAACAGCCCCGTGCTGACGTTGCCGAGCTTTTTCCGCAGCTCGTCCTCTATATGATCCTTCACATCGCGCATACCGAAAAAGTATCTGTACGGGGCGATGTAATCGGGTGTTTGATTAAGCGTTGCCTCAAATGGCGGCACCTCGCCGTTTTCGTCCACATAGGCAAGCATGGGGTCCGAGCAGTACGCCGCGCCGTCCACCGCCGCCTCTGTGACGATTGCCTCAACCTTGCATTTTTGAAAATACGCGTTGCCCATAAAAATCAGCAGATACACAACAAGAAACATCACGGGGAACACTATCGTCGCTTCAACGATAACAAGCCCCGCGTCGCCGCGTTTTATTGTTTTTTGCCGATTTTCCACAGCAAGCTCTGCCCCCCGAATCAGATTGTCGGGCGGAGCGCCGGTTATGCTGAGTTTAAACGGGCGCTCCGCCTCTTTGTTGCGCGGTTTTGACGCTTTGCCGTCAGTCTGTCGAGGTGATGGCGTCCTTCGCCGTTTCCTCCACCTGCCCGAACAGCGTGTTAAGCAGACGCGTAATCTGACTGCGGAACAGGATTGCCAGCACGATGGCGATACCGATAAGCACTACGATGGCAACGATATTCACCTCGCCGTTTTCCTTTGTGAAAAACGCCCGCAGTTTCGGCTTCACAAACGCCGCGAACATATTAATCGCGTTTAGCATACGTCCCTCCTCCTTTCCTCAAATAACTGAATGTATACAAATAACGGTTCACGCGCCGATGCTTGCGAAAATAGGCACGATGACCATTATCAGTATTCCGATGAACATTATAGAAATGGGGATAAGCAGCTTGCTGGCTGCTTTTTCGCCCTGCCGACGGACATTTTGCTTCTTCGCCGCCCACACCTCGCGGCTTTGCTCCTTCAGCATAAAAGCCAGCTCGCTGTTGCCCTTTATCAAGCCCTGCACCAGCGTGGACGTGAACTTTTTTATCTCCGGAATGACGCAGCGGACGCCGAACCCGAACAGCGCGTCCACCTCCGCCTCGCCGTTTTTTATCTCGTCCACGGTTTTTTGCATCTCAAGATACAGCGATGTTTTGCCCGTGTAGGCGACCTCCTCCCACGCCTCGCGCAGGATCATTCCGGCGTTTGTGAGCAACGCAAGCTTTGATATGACCTCTGAAAAATCCCGCAGCATTTCCTCTGAGCGCTTTAAGATTTTCTTTTCCGTCGTGACGCCGAAATAATAGTACGCCAGCGCGGCGAAGCCCAATATCACAAAAAGAATCGAAACGGCGTTCGCCAGCCCGTAGAACACGAACGCCAGCACGGCAACGGTCAGCGCCATCGTGAGCTTTTGGGCGTACACGACGCGCAAATAATAATCGGCATAGCGGTCGCCGTATAAAACGGACACCTCGCGGCGCAGCTTCCTGTCGCCCTTGGATTTGTACGGATATTTAATAAGCTCCGTTATGGCGTACCCGACGAAATAGACTTCTTTCAATGGATATTCCTTTTCCGCCAGCGGCTCAAACAGCGCGGCGTGCCGATAGCCCCTGATATATAGGAACACCCACGCGCCCAGCACAAAAAGTCCGACGCCGAATACTATATAATTCGCTGGTGTAAGCATATCCGCGCGCCCCCTGTCAAATCTTTATATCCAAAACCTCGCGCCCGACGAGATGCGCCGTCAAAAACAGCGCCGCCGCCACCGTTGTGGAGGCAATGCCGGACACCGTGGTGAAATTCGCCGCGAAATCCGGACTCATCAGCTTAATCATCCCGACCAGCACGATGGGCATCACAACCATAATGCTCTGCTCTGTCTTGTTCGCGGTGACGACTGTTTCTATATCCTCGCGAATCTCCATCTTGTCGGACAAGACCTCGTGCGCGCCGCGTATCGTGTCCTTGATATTCCCGCCCTTGCGATAGCAGACGCGGAACACGTTGGCAAAGCTTGCGATGTCATCTATGCCGCTGCGCTGACCGAAGTCTCCGAGCAGCTCTTCAATATCGGCGTTGTTCGCGATGCCGGAGAGAATAATGCGCAGCTCGTTTAATATGTGCGCGTCCTCCTCGTACTGCACCTTCAGGTCCTCCGCCACGGCGGCGAAGGAATCGGGGACGTTTTTCCCCGCGCCGAGAGAGGTGTTCAGCGCCTCCAGCATATCGCGGAATTGCAGCGCCAGCCGCCGCTTCCGCTTGGCGATGATCTGCCGCGTTCTCATCGGCAGAAATTTTATCCCCGCGATCAGCCCCACAGTGCCGGAAATCAACGTGTTCAGCGTATATGTGACGGCTGTCGCGTTGCCGAATTCATCCTTGCCGATGCCGCCGTAAAACAGATACCCCACAGCCGCGCCGACGGCGAAGCCGAGCAGGAAATACGCCGCCTTTTCTATCGGCTTCATATAATACACCCTGTAATTGAGCGCGCGGACATTGGCTGCCGAGCGGTAATACTCCGGCTCGCGCTCCGGCTTCGGTCCCTTCGTAAATAATTTCATCGCTATATCCCGCCCATCGCTATATCCCGTCCCGAATGCCCGCCAGCTGCAGCTTTTGCACGCCCTGCATCGGGTTGGCGGTGCGAAGCAGCGCGCCGGAGACGCGCTCTAATGTGGAGGATTCGTCCTCCTCGAACACATACAGCGGATTCAGCTTAATTTCGCCCTGCTCATAGCCCAAAATCTCCGTTATTTCCATCGTTCTTCTGGAGTGGTCGCGCAGCCGCGAGAGGTGAATGATGACGTCCACCGCGGAGGCTATCTGCCGCCGGATGGCGTCCAACGGCAGCCCGGCGGCGCCCTGCAGCACCATGGTTTCAAGGCGGCTGAGCATATCGTGCGTGGAGTTTGCGTGACCGGTGGAGAGTGAGCCGTCGTGTCCCGTATTCATCGCCTGCAGCATATCCAGCGCCTCGCCGCCGCGCACCTCGCCCACCACGATGCGCTCCGGGCGCATACGCAGGGATGAGCGTATTAAATCGCGTATCGTGATTTGCCCCGCGCCGGCGGAGTTGGCGTTTCGCGTTTCAAGGCTGACAAGGTTGTCGATGCCCTTTATTTGCAGCTCCGCGGAGTCCTCTATCGTGATAACGCGCTCTGTCTTGGGGATGTAATTCGACAGCGCGTTCAGAAATGTTGTTTTGCCGGAGCCTGTGCCGCCGCTGATAAAAATGTTGTATTTTGCCCGCACCAAAAGCTCCAGCTTCGCGGCGATTTCCTTTGTGATGGAGCCGTATTCTATGAGCTTTTCGATGGTCATCGGCGTTTTGGAGAATTTACGTATCGTCATCGTCGGACCGCCGAGCGCGATGGGCGGCAGCACAACATTGACGCGTGAGCCATCCGGCAGGCGCGTATCGACGATGGGGCTTGCCTGATTCACCTCGCGCCCCGCAAGACCGACGATGCGCTGAATGACGTCCTCCAGCCGCCTTTGGCTTTCGAATTGACGCTCTAAGCGCACCAGCTTGCCGTCCTTTTCAACGAACACGTTTTCGTGCCCGTTTATCATAACCTCTGTAATGGCGTCGTCTGAAAGTATGCCGTCCAGCAGCCCGAAGCCGCGTATGGAGCTGTATATCTGCCCGACCATAGACACGATGGTTTCGATGGGGCAGTATTCCCCGCCGATGTGGCGGCGCACCAGCTCCTCTGTCCGTTCCTCAAGCTCCTCGTCGCTGATTGTACCCAGCGGCAAATTATCGGAAATGTATTTCTTTACGTCGGAAATAATCTCGCTTTCCCTTTCGGGCAGCATACCCTTTCACCTCTCTCCGCTGTCCGCGCCCGCGCGTTTCCGCGGGGTTCAGTGCATTTTTTGAAATACGCCCAGCCCTGTCAGCCGCTCGACGACCTGATGCGTCTCCGCGCGCTCATATTTCGGCGCGCCGCCTATCGTCCTGATGCCGTCCTCCAGCATCTGTCCCGTCTTGTTGCTGAATTTATTGTAAAAGAGCGCCAAGCGCGGCAGCAGGGTATCGCCCTTGTCGCGCTCCATTAGCTCCATTGCCTTGTATGCCCGCGTCAGCTTGTAATTGGCGAGTCCCGAGCCGTCGGACACCAGCACAATCTCAGAGGCTTGCCGTATAACCTCCATCGCCGCGCTGCTAAACGAAAAATCCATATCGACGATGACTGTCTCATATGTACCGGCGAGCCGCAACTCTGATATCAGCCGACCAAGCTCCTCCGCGCCCAGCTCCGTCATATCCAGCGCGGTTTTCGGCGGCGCATAGAAATACACGCCCGAGGCGTCGCGCCGCACGCCGCCCTCCAGCTTTAACGACAGATTGGCTTTCCTGCTTTTCAGGGCGAAAATCACATCGCCGAAATCCGCCTGCCCCTCGCCGGAAAAGAACGGCGCCGCGCCGCCGAACCCCTCAAGATTCAAATACAGCACATTCTTGCCGTTAGCAGCGAAGCTCCGCGCGCACGCGGCGGCGGAGGACGACACCCCGACGCCACCCGCAGGGGAGGAAAAAACGATGACCCGCACATTCGCGCCGGAATCCGTCCTGATACCGATTGCCTCTGAAACAGTCTCGGAATACAGCCCCAGCACAGCCCTGAAAATCGAATCCACCTTTTGAAATTTGCAGATGGCGGGGCTTGCCTTGTATGACTCAATATCCGGCGACTCCACAAGATAGGCAAAGCCGCAGTATGACGGCAGGACATCTGTGTCTATATCAAATGTATCGGTCGCGAGGAAAACATTGATGCGCGAAATAGCCAGCGCCGCTATCGCCGCCGCGGCGTCCGTGAACGCATACAGCTCCAGCCTGTCCGAATATCTGTCCGTAAAGGCGGAGGTGAGCCTGCCCAGATAGCTCCCGTCCCTGTCCAGCAGAGCCAGTTTGATTTTCATTTACGCGACCCCACCCTTCATAAAACAATTGATTACCACAATTGATTGTCATTTCGGTTACAATTCCGATTGCGGCTTCCGCCACGATTTTTGCGCCAACCGAAACCCGCTTGAACCTTGTTCGTATATTATACCCGACCGAAGGCGTTGTCAACGAGTTTTGCCGAAAAAAGGCGACAAAGGATGAAAAAAATCGAACACCCGCCCGGCACGGGGTGCGGAGGGGTTGAATTGTTGTTGCGTTGCAATGGGTTTGCGGGATGGGACTCAACCCCCCGCCCTTAAAAAATTTTTTGAAATTTTTCAAATCGAAAAAATAGAGGACAAATACGAAATTTCGGATCAGGCGCAGCTGGAGCTGTCAGGTCTGTTCACAGCGGCGAACAGGCTATTTCCACCTATGAACTTTGCAAATTA